>SDXZ01000055.1 GCA_004210805.1 Acidovorax sp. | reverse complement strand
AACTTGTCGGCGCGGCTCATGATGATGGTGTTGGCCGTGGGCACGTCGATGCCGGTCTCGATGATGGTCGAGCACAGCAGGATGTTGTAGCGCTGGGCCACGAAGTCGCGCATCACGCGTTCGAGCTCGCGCTCGGGCATCTGGCCGTGGGCCACGGCGATGCGCGCCTCGGGCAGGATTTCTTCGAGTTTCTGGCGGCGGTTCTCGATCGTCTCCACCTCGTTGTGCAGAAAGTAGACCTGCCCGCCGCGTTTGAGTTCGCGCAGCACCGCCTCGCGGATCACGCCCGTGCCCTCGTTGCGCACAAAGGTCTTGATCGCCAGGCGCCGCTGCGGCGCGGTGGCGATGACCGACAGGTCTCGCAGGCCTTCGAGCGCCATGCCCAGCGTGCGCGGAATGGGAGTGGCCGTGAGGGTGAGCACGTCCACCTCGGCCCGCAGGGCCTTCATCTGCTCCTTGTGGCGTACGCCAAAGCGGTGCTCCTCGTCGATGATGAGCAGGCCAAGGTTGTGGAATTTGGTCGATTCACTGAGCAGCTTGTGGGTGCCCACCACAATGTCCACCGTGCCGTCGCCGATGCCCTTGATGGCGGCGGTGATCTCTTTCCCTGAGCGAAAGCGTGAAACCTCGGCCACCTTCACGGGCCACTTGCTGAAGCGGTCCTGAAGCGTTTGATAGTGCTGTTCGGCGAGCAGCGTGGTGGGCGCGAGGAAAGCCACCTGCTTGCCGCCCGTGACGGCCACGAAAGCCGCGCGCAGGGCCACCTCGGTCTTGCCAAAGCCCACGTCGCCGCAGACCAGGCGGTCCATGGGGCGGGGGCTGATCATGTCCTGGATCACCGCGTGGATGGCGGCGTTCTGGTCGGCCGTCTCCTCGAAGCCGAAGTCGTTGGCAAAGGTCTCGTAGTCCTGCGGGCTGTAGCGGAAGGCATGGCCCTCGCGCGCGGCGCGGCGCGCGTAGATGTTGAGCAGCTCGGCCGCGCTGTCGCGCACCTGCTCGGCGGCCTTGCGCTTGGCCTTTTCCCACTGGCCACTGCCCAGCTTGTGCAGCGGTGCTTCGTCCGCGCTCACGCCGGTGTAGCGGCTGATCAGCTGCAGCTGGCTCACGGGCACGTACAGCACGGCCTTGTCGGCGTATTCCAGGTGCAAGAACTCCTGCATGGCGGGCGTGCCGTCGGGGTTCTTGTTGCCCACGTCCATGTTGACCAGGCCCCGGTAGCGGCCGATGCCGTGCGCGCTGTGCACCACGGGATCGCCCACGTTGAGCTCGGCCAGGTCCTTGATCAGCGCCTCGACGTCGCTCACCTGCTCCTGCTTCTTGCGCCGGCGCGTGGTGGGGCCGGCAGCAAACAGCTCGGTCTCGGTCACGAAGTCGATGCCGTCCTCGATCCAGCTGAAGCCCACGGTGAGGCCGGCGGTGGCGATGCCCACCTTTTCGTCAGCCGTGCCCTGGAACTCGGCCAGCGAGTCGAAGGCCGGCGGGTTCACCCCGCTGGCGCGCAGAAAGTCGAGCAGGCTCTCGCGCCGGCCAGCGCTTTCAGCCAGCAGCAGCACCCGGTGCTGCGTATTGCGGATGTGGGCGTGCAGTCGGGACAGCGGGTCTTCGGCCCCACGCACCACCGAAAGGTCACCCAGCTTCTGAAAGTTCGGGTTGTCGGCGATGTCTTCCACGCCGGGGCGGATGGACAGCTGGGCGTGGTGGTTGGCGCGGGTGTAGAACTGGTCAATGGACAGGAACAGCGACTCTGGAGGTAACACGGGGCGTTCCGGGTCGCCTTGCACCAATCGAAAGCGGTCTTTTGTGTCCTTCCAGAAATGCTGAAAGGCGGGTTCCAGGTCGCCATGCAACACCACGGTGGCCTCGGCACCCAGGTAGTCGAATACGGTGGCCGTGTCGTCGAAGAACAGTGGAAGGTAGTACTCGATGCCGGCCGTGGCCACGCCGGAGCCCATGTCCTTGTAGATCCGGCTCTTGGTGGGGTCGCCTTCCAGCATCTCACGCCAGCGGCTCCTGAACTTGGCGCGTGCGTCGTCGTCCATGGGGAACTCGCGGCCGGGCAGCAGACGCACCTCGGGCACGGGGTACAGGCTGCGCTGGCTGTCGGGATCGAACGTGCGGATGCTGTCGATCTCATCATCGAACAGGTCCACGCGGAAGGGCACCAGCGAGCCCATGGGGAACAGGTCGATCAGCCCGCCGCGCACGGCGTATTCGCCGGGGCTCACCACCTGCGATACATGGCTGTAGCCCGCCAGCGTGAGCTGGGCCTTGAACTTGGCTTCGTTGAGCTTTTGCTTGACCTGGAAGTGGAAGGTATAACCAGCCAAAAAAGACGGCGGGGCCAGCCGGTACAGCGCGGTGGTGGCGGGCACCAGGACCACGTCCGCTTCGCCCTGGCTGATGCGCCACAGCGTGGCCAGCCGCTCACTGATCAGGTCCTGGTGCGGCGAGAAGGTGTCGTAGGGCAGCGTCTCCCAATCCGGGAACAGGGCGCAGCGGAGCGTGGGCGCGAAAAACGCCATCTCTTCGATGAGCCGCTGTGCATCGGTAGCGTCTGCTGTGACGATGGCGGTGGTGCGGCCTGCGGCTTTGTCGCGCTCGCCCAGGCGGGCCAGCAGCAGCGAATCGGCGCTGCCCACGGGGCGGGGCAGGGTGAAGCGTTTTCCGGGGGAGAGTTTGGGCAGTTCCATGCGGACGGTGTGGGTCGTCTGGGCCCGCCACATCCCCGGGGCGCGGCGCGCGCGGGTCGGATGGGGGGCAACACAACATTTTAGTGACCCATCGAGAAGTGTTTTGCGGGCGGCCTTTGGCGCAGGCGGCTCCGGGCAACAGGTAGGTCAAGAGCCCGCCCTCCTAAAATGCGCAGTTCATGACCATCGACCCTCTCCTGCAAGCTTCGCTGGCTGCGCCCTATGCTTCCGCATCCATGCCAGGTCGGTTTTGGGCGTTGTTGCCCTGTGCGGGCGTAGGCTCGCGCGCAGTGCCGGTACCTGCTGCAGCGCCAGCGGGTTCCACGCTCTCGGCTTTTGGTGCGCTGGCGGGCACTGCAGGTGACACGGCAACACCGCCGCCGTTGCCCAAGCAGTACCACCCTGTAGCCGGCCACCCCATGGTCATGCACACGCTGGCGGCGTTTGCTGGTGTAGTGCGGCTCGCCGGCACACTCGTGGCGGTGGCGCCGGGCGACCGGTTTCTGGATGCCCACGGCCATCCGTCGTTTTTTGTGGTCGAGTGTGGCGGGCCCACCCGTGCCGCCACGGTGCAAGGCGGCCTGAACGCACTGCAAGAGCGTGGCGCGCAGATCGACGATTGGGTGCTGGTGCACGATGCCGCGCGTTGCCTGGTCACGACCGAGCAGATCGACCTGCTGATCGACGTGTGCGCGCAAGATTCTGTGGGTGGCCTGTTGGCCCACCAACTGGCGGACACGCTCAAGACGTCGACCGACGGGCCGGGCGGGGTGCGTGTCTCTTCCACAGTGGATCGCAGCAACAAGTGGCTGGCGCAAACCCCCCAGATGTTCCGCCTCGGCCCCTTGCAGGACGCTTTGGCCAAAGTGGGCACTAACGTGACCGATGAGGCCAGCGCCATGGAAGCGATGGGCCTGCACCCGCGCCTGGTGCCGGGAGGCGCGCAGAATTTCAAGGTGACCTACCCCGACGACTTTGCGCTGGCCGAGGCGGTGCTGGCACAGCGCGGCCACGGCACAACACTGGCGCGCTTCGGCGGCGACCGCGGGCAAGGTGCGACGGAGACGGGGCGCAAGACTATCTTTTGAAGGTAGAAGCGCTCGTGCGTGCGTTCGCTCGTACGGTCCGCGGATCAACGAACAGGAGTGGCCCACAAAACTCAGCGCAGCGGTTCTGGCTAGGCGCTTCGCCGCAGACAGTACGCGAGTACGGCAAGGCGAAGCAACGACGCCAGAAGAGTTTTGTGAGCCGCTCAAAAAAGGGCAAATATGAATTTCAGGATTGGTGAGGGGTGGGATGTGCACGCACTGGTGCCGGGCCGCGCATTGGTGATTGGCGGCGTGACCATTCCGCACACCATGGGTCTGCTGGGCCATTCGGATGCCGATGTGCTGCTGCACGCGATCACCGACGCCATTCTGGGCGCGGCGGGCCTGGGCGATATCGGCACGCATTTTCCGGACACCGACGCGCAGTTCCGCGGGGCGGACTCGGCAGTCCTGCTGGCGGAGGCCGCCCGCCGCGTGCGCGCAGCGGGCTACACCATCGGCAATGTGGACAGCACCGTGGTAGCCCAGGCACCGCGCCTGGCTGCGCACATTCCCGGCATGCGCGAATGCATCGCCCAGGCGCTGGAGATAGAGCCTGGCCAGATCAACGTCAAGGCAAAGACCGCAGAGCGGCTGGGTCCCGTCGGGCAAGGGTTGGCGATGGAAGCGCGGGCGGCTGCACTGATCTACAAGGCCTGAATCATCAACCGCAAATCGACGAGCTGTCGCGCGACGTAGCAGCGGCTCGGTAGAAGCGCTGCATCAAGCGCTTTCGCGTTCAATGATCGAAAAGCCGATGTCCACCACGGGCTCCTCCACCGCCTTGCCCTCCGCCCGGTCGGCGATCAGATGGGCTGCGGTCTGGCCCATGCGCGTACCGTCGATGCGCACGGTGGACAGGCTGGGGCTTACGGTCTGCGCGAAGTCGATGTCACCAAAACCCACCACGGCCAGTTGGCCAGGCACATCAATGCCGCGCACGCGCGCCTCGGTGAGCACGCCCAGCGCCAGCATGTCGGAGCTGCAGAACACGGCGTCGATATCCGGCGCATCGGCCAGCAGCGCAGCCAAGCCCTCGCGGCCATCGGCGTGGGTGGTGGGCGACTTGCCCAGCCGGACCGCGGGCTTGTGCAGGCCCAGGCGCACGGCGGCTGCTTCGAAACCCCGCGCGCGGCGCGCGGCACGCTCGTCGCCGCCGCTGAGCAGCGCAAGACGCCGTTGACCCTTGGCAAAGAGGTGCTCGCACACGGCCGCACCCAGTTCTTCATGCCGCAGGCCGACCAGCATGTCGATGGGCGTATCGGTGAAGTCCCACGTTTCCACCACCGGAATGCCCGATGCCATCAGCATGCGGCGCCCCTCGGGCGAATGCATGATGCCTGTGACCACAATGCCGTCGGGCCGCCGGCCCACGATGGCGCGCAAAAGCTCGTCCTCGCGCGAGTGGGCGTAACCCACTTGGCCCAGCATTACCTGAAATCCGCGCAGTTCCAGCGCATCGGTCAGCGCCTGCACCATCTCGCCGAACAAGGGTCCCGTGAGCGTCGGCACCAGCGCTGTGACCACATGGCTGCGCGCCGACCGCAGTCCGCCCGCGATCAGGTTGGGCACATAGCCCATGCTGGAGACCGCCTCCTGGACGCGCACCCGCGTGCGTTCCGACACTTGGTGCGGCGTGTTGATGGCGCGCGAGACCGTGATCATCGACACCCCGGCACGTTCGGCCACCTGACGCAAGGTGACTGCAGGGCGGTCGCGCAATGCAAGCGGTGCGCGGGGCGGAGGCGGAGCGGGTTGCATGAGCGAAGTCTATAAGACCGCAGCGAACGCTCAGGACACGCGCGCTAACGTTGCTCTACGCGTGCGCATCGTGAGAAGGCCGCCGGAGGCAGGGCGGAGCAATTGCCTTAAGGGCCTCTGAGAGCGGGTTCGACCGTAGCTAGAGCGAGCGCTGATCCTCTGCATATACAAGCCACCCGAGGGTGAACGTGTGGGGGAAAGGAAATCTGCAAAAACCAAGGGTTTGCCCTATGTTGTACGATGATGTTAACGTTAACATTGTCCCTCGACCCAGATTCCAGATTAGGAAGCTAGGCCCACGCGACCCGCGCCGCACGCATCCAACTGCCCGACGCACGACGTGACGGATGCCTGCAAAGAGCTTCGAGACCATCCACCTTTGGAGACACCCACCATGTTCATCAAGACGAAACTGTTGCTCATCGCCAGCGCCTGCACGCTGGCTTTTGGCGCGTCCGCTCAAACTGCCCCCGCCGCGTGGCCCGAAAAGCCCGTGACCATCGTGGTGCCGTTCCCGGCCGGCGGCTCTACCGACATGGTGGCCCGGGCCATGGCCCTGCACATGGGCGAGAAGCTGGGACAGAGCTTCGTGGTGGATAACCGCCCCGGTGCCACAGGCACGCTGGGTGCCGGTGCGGTCAAGCGCGCCGCGCCCGATGGCTACACGCTGCTGGTGTCGTCCCTGGGTGCCTTCGTCGTGGCGCCGCACCTGCTCAAGAGCGTGCCGTATGACGCGCTCAAGGATTTCGACTACATCACCGTTCCCGTTCAAGCACCCAACGTGCTGGTAGCCGCGCCTAACCAGAAGGCGCGTACCGTGAAGGAAGTGATCGCGCAGCTCAAGGCCAATCCTGGCAAGGTGAGCTTCGCCAGTTCGGGCAACGGCTCGTCGGACCACCTCTCGGCCGAAGTCTTTTGGCAGCAGAGCGGCACCGAGGGCCTGCACATCCCTTACAAAGGCGGCGCGCCGGCCATCAACGACCTGCTGGGCGGGCAGGTGGAGTTCTCGTTCCAGAACGTGAATGCCGTGCTCGCGCACATCCGCGCTGGCAAGCTGCATGCGATCGCCGTCACCGGAGACAAGCGCAGCCCCGTGCTGCCCGACGTGCCCACCCTGGCTGAGGCCGGCGTGGCCGGTGCCGAGGTGTACTCGTGGCAGGGTATGGCCGCGCCCAAGGGCTTGCCCGCCGCCGTGAAGAAGAAGCTCTCGGATGCCGCCATCGCCGCCATGAACGACCCGGCCGTGAAGAAGCGCATGCTCGACCAGGGTCTGGAGATCGTGGCCAGCACGCACGAGGCCTTCACCGCCTACCAGGCACGTGAATTTGCGCGCTGGAAGACAGTGATCGAAACCCGCAACATCACCGCCGATTGAGAGCGACTCAAAAACCTCTTCTGGCGTTGTTGCTCCGTCTTGTCGTGCTACTCGCACTGCCTGCGACGTAGCGCCTAGCCAGAACCGCTTCGTTGAGGTTTGTGAGCCGCTTTGAGACGAAAGACCGGGGCGCGCGCGCCTCCATATTCCAGACCACCATGACCACATCTTCCATCCCTTCTGCCACCAGCACCCCCGTCGTCACCGAGCTGCGCGTGGTTCCCGTCGCGGGCCACGACAGCATGCTCATGAACCTGAGCGGCGCGCACGGCCCCTTTTTCACGCGCAACCTGATCATCCTGCGTGACAGCGCGGGCAACACCGGGGTGGGGGAGGTGCCTGGCGGCGAGAAGATCCGCCAGACCATCGAGGACGCACGGCCGCTGATCGTGGGCCGGCCCATCGGCCACCACAACGCCGTGCTCAACGCCATGCGCGCCCAGTTCGCCGACCGCGATGCGGGCGGGCGCGGCCTGCAGACCTTCGATCTGCGCATCACCATCCACGCCGTCACCGCTGTGGAGTCGGCCTTCCTGGATCTGCTGGGCCAGCACCTGAACGTGCCCGTGGCCGCGTTGCTGGGCGACGGCGTGCAGCGCGAGGCGGTGCAGATGCTGGGCTACCTGTTCTACGTGGGTGACCGCGCAAAGACCGACCTGGCCTACCGCACCGAGCCCGGTGCCGACAACGACTGGTTCCGCCTGCGCAACGAGAAGGCCATGGCGGCGGACGGCATCGTGCGCCTGGCCGAGGCCGCGTACGAGCGCTACGGCTTTGCCGACTTCAAGCTCAAGGGCGGCGTGCTGCGTGGCGAGGAAGAGGTTGAGGCCATCCGCGCGCTGCATGAGCGCTTCCCGGAGGCGCGCGTGACGCTGGACCCTAACGGCGGCTGGCTGCTGAAAGACGCCATCCGCATCACGCGCGACCTGCACGGCGTGATGGCCTATGCCGAAGACCCCTGCGGCGCCGAAGGCGTGTTCTCGGGCCGCGAGGTGATGGCCGAGTTCCGCCGCGCCACGGGCCTGCCTACCGCCACCAACATGGTGGCCACCGACTGGCGCGAAATGGCCCACAGCCTGGCCCTGCAGTCGGTGGACATTCCGCTGGCCGACCCGCACTTCTGGACCATGGCGGGGTCGGTGCGCGTGGCGCAGATGTGCCAGGCCTTCGGCCTGACCTGGGGCTCGCATTCGAACAACCACTTCGACGTCTCGCTGGCCATGTTCACCCATGTGGGCGCCGCCGCGCCGGGGCGCGTGACCGCCATCGACACACACTGGATCTGGCAGGACGGCGAGCGCCTGACGAAGGAGCCGTTCCAGATCAAGAACGGCTTTGTCGAACTGCCCAAGAAGCCTGGCCTGGGTGTGGAGCTGGACATGGACGAGGTCGAGCGTGCCCACCGCCTGTACCTGGAGCACGGCCTGGGCGCGCGCGACGATGCCATTGCGATGCAGTACCTGATCCCGGGCTGGAAGTTCAACAACAAGTCGCCTTGCATGGTGCGCTGAGCGTGGGTGGCCGTGTGCCACCACGCGGCGGTCGCCCCACTGCTGCCAATATCGCGCACAGCAAAAAGCCCCGAACTTCGGGGCTTTTTGTTTTTTGGGGAGAGCCGGATCAGGCGGTTCGGTCCTCGGCGCGGCGCCGGGGCAACTGGCGCTTGACGGACGGGCGCTGCAAGCGCTGCTTGGGGTCCGCCCCTTCGGGTAAGCCCGTGGCCCGCTGCAACTGCAGGTGCGCCACCAAGCCACCGGTGCTGGAGTTGGCCAGCGCAAAGATGCCGCCCATGCGCTGCACAGTCTTGTCGACGATGGACAAACCAAGGCCTGCGCCTGCAGCGGCCGTGCGCGCCGAATCACCACGGAAAAATGGCTTGGTCAGGTTGGACAGCTGTTCGGGGGGCACTCCTGCGCCATGGTCGCGCAGCTTGACGAGGACCCAATTCTCGCGGCCCTTGGCAGCAATGTCGACATTGGTGATGCCCGTGTCCTCCGCCTTGCCGTAGCGCCGCGCGTTTTCCAACAGGTTGCTGATCACACGCGCCAGTTCCACCTCGTCGGCCAGCACGTTGAGCTCTTCAGGCACCGACATCGTGATCTGCAGTTCGCGGTGGTCTTGCACTGCATACACACACGAAGACACCACCGCATGCAGGTTGACCGGCGTGAGCGTGACGTGGTCAGGCCGCGCGTAGTCGAGGAATTTGTCGATGGTGGCATCGAGCTGCACGATGTCGGCCACCATGTGCTCGCGCGCGACCTCGTCGGTCACGCTCATCTCGGTTTCAAGCCGCAGGCGCGCCAAAGGCGTGCGCAGGTCGTGCGAGATGCCGGCCAGCATCACGGCGCGGTCCTGCTCCAGCTTGGCCAGCTTTTGTGCCATGCGGTTAAAGCCGATGTTGACCTCGCGGATTTCGCTGGTCACCACCTCTTCATCCAGATGGCTGGCGGCGAAGTCGCCGTCCTTCACCCGGTTGGCTGCGTACGACAGCTGCTTGAGCGGCCGGTTGATCAGCCGCGCGATGGCCGCAGCGCCCGCCAGCGACAAAGCACCTGCCGTGATCAGCCAAATCAACCAGGTGCGGCCCCCGGCCGGGCTGAACCGTGACCGGTCCATCAGCAGCCAGTTGGGGTCGCCGTTGATGTTGAAGCCGACCCAGATGCCGGTCTCGCCGTTCACGCTCTGGGCGACGATGGTGTCGGGCCCCAGGCGTTGCGTGAGTTCGTCTGTGAGTCGGTTGCCCAGGGCCGTGCCTTCCAGCAGCTCAAACTTGTCGCGCGGTTCGCGCGGCAGGATGCGCACACCTTCCTGGTCGGCCATGGTCTTGATGAGCGAGACCCGAGCGATGGCATCCGAGTGCACCAGTGCCGCGCGGCTCAGGTTCACCAATGACGCGATCTGCTGCGCGGTTTGCAATGTGCGGGGCTCGAACTCCAGCGCACGCAAGGTCTGCAACCACGCAAGGATGCTGCCTACCAGCAGCAAAGCCAGCAGGAAAAAGGTGCGCCAAAAGAGATTGAGCCCCACCCGCGCCCGCTGCTCACGGGCCTGCCTCAATGATTCAAGCGGGGCAGGGCTGGTGGCGTCGGGCGATGGGGCTACGGACGACCCAAACGATGATGATTTCGACTTCGAATTGCCGTCAGAACTGCGCATACAAAGGGAAAGGGTCAGCTCGTGCCATCCGGCACGAACACGTAGCCGACGCCCCACACCGTCTGGATGTAGCGAGGCGCTGCCGCATCCACTTCCACCAGCTTGCGCAGGCGCGAGACCTGCACGTCCAGGCTGCGGTCAAACGGTTCGAACTCGCGGCCACGGGCCAAGAGGGCCAGCTTTTCACGCGACAGCGGCTGGCGCGGGTGGCGCACCAGCGCCTTGAGCATGGCGAATTCGCCAGTGGTCAGCGGCAGCTCTTCGCCATTGCGCTGCAGCGCGCGCGTGCCCAGGTCGAACGTGAAGGGGCCGAAATTGACGACCTCGTTGTCGCCGGAGGGCGCGCCGGGCGCTTCTTGCGCGGGGCGGCGGCGCAGCACGGCGTGGATGCGGGCCAGGAGTTCGCGCGGGTTGAAGGGTTTGCCCAGGTAGTCGTCGGCGCCGACCTCCAGGCCCACGATGCGGTCCACGTCCTCGCCCTTGGCGGTGAGCATGATGATGGGGGTGCGGTCGTTGGCTGCGCGCAGGCGACGGCAGATCGAGAGTCCGTCTTCGCCCGGCATCATCAGGTCGAGCACGATGATGTCCACCGTCTCGCGCAACAGCAGGCGGTTGAGCGCCTTGCCGTCTTCAGCGACCATGACTTCAAAGCCTTCTTGGGTGAGATAACGGCGCAACAAGTCTCGGATGCGGGCGTCGTCGTCCACTACGAGAACTTTGTCGGTGCGATTGGTTGTTGTGGCCATGTAGATCCCAAGTCCAATTTGTAACAGAGCCGATTCTGACCAGTTGGAACGCCGAAGTTCGGCTTTTGGGGGGTGGTCTGACCAACTGTTACAAGTTTTGCCCGCCTTCGCAGAGCGTGGCGCAAAGCTTTATTCGTTGCGTATTGCAGTGCGGTTATGGTGGTGGTCGCCCGGCCCAGACGGCGGCGGGGCGCTGATTCAAAGGACCTTGACACCATGAAAATTACTACAAAAATGATAGCTGCAAGCGCTTTAATAGCTTGCGCTGGTGGCGTTTTTGCACAAAACAGTGCGCCCACCACCGAGCCGCGCAACGTGGTCCAGCTGTCGGCCACGGGCACGGTGGAGGTGCAGCAGGATTTGCTGGTACTCAACCTTGCCACCAGCAAGGAAGCGGCAGATGCCGCGACCGTTCAGACGCAGCTCAAGCAGGCGCTTGACGCAGCGCTGGCGGAGGCCAAGCGCAATGCCCAACCGGGCCAGCTTGATGTGCGCACTGGGCCCTTCGGCATGTACCCGCGTTATGGCAAGGACGGCAAGATCAACGGTTGGCAGGGCCGGGCCGAGCTGGTGCTGGAAGGGCGCGACTTTGCGCGCATCACCACCACGGCGGGCAAGATCCAGTCGATGGCCATCAGCCAGGTGGCGTTCGGTTTGTCGCGTGAGGCGCGGGCCAAGGTGGAGGGCGAGGCCCAGACCCAGGCCATCGAGCAGTTCAAGGCCCGTGCGGCCGACCTGGCCAAGGGGTTTGGCTTCAGCAACTACGCCCTGCGCGAGGTGGCCGTCAACAGCAATGAATCCATGCCCGGTCCACGGCCGCGCATGATGGCAGCCGAAGCCAAGATGGGGTCCTTTGCAGACTCAGCCGTGCCCGTCGAAGCCGGCAAGGCGCAGGTCATCGTGAACGTGTCGGGGTCAGTCCAGATGCGTTGAGACAATGGAGCGGCGCGGCGATAGCGGCGGGGGCCTGGCATGCCCAGCGGCGCGCGATGAACAGAAAATTCTTGCCAAATATGCCGCTAGCGCTTGATTTGTAAGGATAGTTTGCTATATAAAACATAGCAAATGGCCAGCCGTCGCTCTTGCGGAAGAACTTGAAGCGCTCCTAAAACCGGGATGGCAGCGGGGCGCCACCGCGCCCCCCCGATCGTGCAGCGGAGGGCAGAAGTTGCAGCGTGGCGTTTGCCTTCTCTGCCGCCCCAGCCTTGCGCGGTCTTCCCCTACTGCGCGGCCCAGCCGCCGTCCATGTTCCAGGCCACGCCGCGCACATTGTTGGCTGCGGGGGAGCAGAAAAACACCGCCAGTTCGCCCAGCTCTTCGGGCGTGGTGAACTGCATGGACGGTTCCTTTTCACCCAGCAGCAGCTTCTTGGCGTCTTCGTTCGACAGGCCGTGTTCCGCCGCCTTGGCGTCCACCTGTTTTTGCACGAGCGGAGTCAGCACCCAGCCCGGGCAGATCGCGTTGCAGGTCACACCGGTCGTGGCGTTTTCCAGCGCGGTGACCTTGGTCAGGCCCACGATGCCGTGTTTGGCAGCCACGTAGGCAGCCTTCTGCGCCGAGCCGACCAGACCGTGCACCGACGCCACATTGATGATGCGGCCCCAGTTGGCACTCTTCATGGCCGGCAGTGCCAGGCGCGAGGTGTGAAAGGCGCTGGTGAGGTTGATGGCAATCACCGAGTCCCAACGCTCCACGGGGAAGTCCTCGACATTGGCGACGTGCTGGATGCCGGCGTTGTTCACGAGGATGTCCACGTGCCCGAACTGCGCAGCGGCGTACTTCATCATGTCTTCGATGTCGGCGGCGCGGCCCATGTCGGCGCTGTGGTAGGCCACCTTGGCGCCCGCGGACTCGCCCACGGCCAGCACCTCGGCGCGGGGGCCTTCCACATCGCCAAAGCCGTTGAGCACGACGTTGGCACCTTGCCGGGCCAGGGCTTTCGCGATTCCAAGGCCGATGCCGCTGGTGGAGCCGGTGACGAGGGCAGTTTTGCCTTTCAGCATGTGAGTCTCTCCGAATGAATTACGATGAACGCGAGGGAAGGCCGGCACGGATTGCGTGGCAACGGGCCACTGCAGACCAGGATGAATGCAAGGCACAAATCGCAGTGCGGCCGTGGCTGCCACCGGGATTTGCGGCACCGCGGACACCCGAGCTGCGGATGGGCGCAGTGCAGCGATGTGTGCCGACCCTTCCGGCATTATCAAGCGCTGCTCCCGGATTTCTGCCCCATGATTGAACCTACGCTGAACTACGTACTGTGCCCTGGCCCTGCGGCCCCTAATGGGGTGTCCCCTGGCAACGCTGCTGCGGCCCCCGCGGCCTCAGCCTCGCACCATCGCATGGCGTACTGGGAGTGGAATGCCACGGGAAACCCGGCGCACCCGCATGTGGTGGTGTGCGTGCACGGGCTCTCGCGCCAGGGGCGCGACTTCGATAGCCTGGCCCGGGCGCTCAGCCTGCACGCGCGGGTCATCTGCCCCGATGTGGTGGGCCGCGGCCAGAGCGACTGGCTGGCCGAGCCCTTGGACTATCAGATTCCGCAGTACGCGGCCGACATGCTGGCACTGCTCGCCCAAGTCCACCAGAACAGCCCCATCACCACGCTGGACTGGGTGGGAACCAGCATGGGGGGGTTGATCGGCATGGCCGTGACGGGGCAACCCGGGCTGCCGCTGCCCGTGCCGGTGCGCAGGCTGGTGCTCAATGATGTCGGCCCTGTCATCCAGTGGGAGGCGCTCCAGCGCATTGGGCTGTACCTGGGCCAACTGGCCCGTTTTGAATCGCTGCAGCAGGCGGCCGATGCCATGTGGGCCATCTCCACGAGTTTTGGTCCGCACACGCCCGCGCAGTGGCTGGACTTGTCGCGGCACATGGTGCGCGCGCTGCCCGAAGGCGGCGTCACGTTGCACTACGACCCCGCCATCGCAAAGCCCTTCAAGGCCCTGACCCAGGAGTCCGCAGCCGCGGGCGAGGCCGCGCTGTGGCAGCTGTATGACCACATCCGTGCTGACACGCTGCTGCTGCGCGGTGCGCAGTCGGACTTGCTCTCGCAAGCCACAGCGCAGGCCATGGCGCAGCGTGGGCCCCGTGCGCGGGTGGTGGAGTTTGAAGGCGTAGGGCACGCGCCCACGCTGGTGGCGCCCGACCAAGTGGCCGCCGTCCAGGATTTCCTTCTGGCCGCAGAAGGCGACCGGGCCGGATGAAAACCAATCTTTCCGCTCTGGTGCCTGCGTCCCCGCAGGCCGACGTTGTCCCGCAGCTCATCGCCGCCACCGCGCACACGCTGCCCGAGCAGGTGAATGCACTCGCGCGTGCGCGGGCCTTTGCCGAGCCGCTGATGGCCGGCGAAACCCTGGATTCTGGTGAGAACACCCTGGCGCACGCCGATGCCGTGGCCGCCATCCTCAAAGGCATTGGTGGCTCGGAGGCGATGCAGGCCGCCAGCTATCTGGTGCATGCCTGCATCCACCTCAACAAGCCCGAGGAGGTCATTGCCAAGGCCTTTGGCGAGAATTTTGCAGCGCTGGCGGTGGAGACCACCAAGCTCATGCGCGTTCAGCAGCAGGCGCGATCTGCGCAGCAGCTGGACGACCCAGCGATGCAGACCGAGAACGTGCGCAAGATGCTGCTGGCGTTCTCGCGCGACCTGCGTGTGGTGATGCTGCGCCTAGCGTCCCGCCTGCAGACATTGCGCTTTCATGCTGCCGCCAAACGCCCCGTGCCCCCCAGCCTCGCACGCGAGTCCCTGCAGGTATTTGCGCCCCTGGCCAACCGCCTGGGCATCTGGCAGGTGAAGTGGGAGCTGGAGGACCTGTCGTTTCGCTTCCTTGAGCCCGACACGTACAAAGAGGTCGCACGCCTGCTCGACGAAAAGCGCGGCGAGCGCGAGGTGTACATGGCGCAGTTGCGCGCCCGCCTTGAGTCGGACTTGCGCGCGCGCAGCATCAGCGCGAGCGTGCAAGGACGGCCCAAGCACATCTACAGCATTGTCAAGAAGATGCGCGGCAAGTCGCTCAACTTCGACCAGGTGTTCGACATCCGCGCGCTTCGCGTGGTGGTGCCCACGGTAAAGGACTGCTACGCCGCCTTGAGCTGGGTGCACGAGCAGTTCAAGCCCATCGTGGAGGAGTTTGACGATTACATCGCCAAGCCCAAACCCAACGGCTACCAGTCGCTGCACACCATCGTGCGCGATGACCACGGCAAACCCATCGAGATCCAGATCCGCACCCAGGCCATGCACGACCATGCCGAACATGGTGTGGCGGCTCACTGGGCCTACAAGGAGGCCGGCAGCAAAGGCTACGCGGGGGTGTCCGCGTCGGGCGAGTACGACGCCAAGATCGCGGTGCTGCGCCAATTGCTGGCTTGGGAGCGCGACCTCTCAGGCGCTGTGCCCAACCGTGGGCTTTTCGAGGACCGCATTTACGTGCTGACGCCCGATGCCGCCGTGGTAGAGCTGCCCCAGGGTGCCACGCCAGTCGACTTTGCTTACGCAGTGCATACCAGCGTCGGACACCGCTGCCGCGGCGCCCGGGTAAATGGCGCGATGGTGCAGCTCAACACCCCGCTGCAAAACGGGCAGACGGTGGAAATCTCTACTGTCAAGGAAGGCCGGCCTTCCCGCGACTGGCTCAACACCGAGCTGGGCTACCTAACCAGCAACCGCGCCAAGGCCAAAGTGCGCGCGTGGTTCAACGCCCAAGCCACACACGAAACCGTGGCCCGCGGTCGCGAATCGGTAGAAAAACTGCTTCAGCGCGAGGGCAAGACTGCCATGAAGCTCGACGACCTGGCGGTGCAGTTGGGGTTCAAGTCCGCAGATGCGTTGTTCGAGGTGGTCGGCAAGGATGAGTTTTCGCTGCGCAACATCGAAACGGTGCTGCGCCCGCCCGAGCCTGTGCTGCAGCCTGACGACTACCTGCTGCTCAAGAAGTCGCGCACGAATGAGTCGGCGCCAAAAGGCGGGGTGCTGGTTGTGGGCATCGACTCATTGATGACCCAACTGGCCAAGTGCTGCAAGCCTGCGCCGCCAGATGCGATCCGCGGCTTCGTCACCCGCGGCAAGGGGGTGAGCGTGCACCGCGCCGACTGCAGCAATTTCCGCGAGATGGAGGCGCGCAGCACCGAGCGGGTGATTGAGGTGGAGTGGGGCACCACCTCCAAGTCGGCCGCAGTCGGGGCCGTATACCCCGTTGACGTGGCAGTTGAGGCCGCTGACCGCCAAGGACTACTGCGCGACATCTCGGAAGTTTTTGCCCGGGAAAAGACCAACGTGATCGGTGTGCAGACCCAGTCTGTAAAGGGCACGGCGTGGATGACGTTCACCGTCGAGGTGGCAGATTCAGGACGGTTGACCAAGGTGCTGGGCATCGTGGCCGGGGTGCCTGGGGTGCGCTCTGCGCGTCGGCGCTGAGTGGTTTGTGGGCGCCGACCAACAAGCCGGCTTTGCACGCTCGCGTTGCGCATCAGGTTGGGGTTTTGGTCAGGGGCACGGTTTTTATGGCTATAATCGTGAGCTGTACAACGACAGGCGCGTAGCTCAGCTGGTTAGAGCACCACCTTGACATGGTGGGGGTCGTTGGTTCGAGTCCAATCGCGCCTACCAATTTCTCTCCTCTCAGGTCAACCAGCCTCAGAATCTTGCGAGAGTTTGCGGAAACAAACCACCGGCTTAGCGCCGGTTTTTGTTTTTCTGGGCTGGCTTTTCGGTTGGGCTCCATCCGCCTGCCTTCCACGCACTACCCTTTCGTTAGAGTCAACCTTCGGAACCCCGGGGTAGCGCCAACAAACGTCCAAAAAAGGGCCCGCTCGAGGCGGGCCCAAAGACGCTTCATCTACCGGTGCCTGATCACCGGCAATTTCATGGTGTGCCCGATACAACGCGCCATCTGTAGGACCGAAGCCGCATTGCCTATCAGCCGGCCTGCGAGAGGAGACTCCGACCGTTGAATGGCTGAGCGTTGCTGGTCCGGCTTGCCGCTAACACAGCGAGACCAGACCCGGGGGTTAACAGATTGGTGTTTGTCTTACACGTCGGCACCGGCGGCTACTCTACCTTCGTGGCTTCAGAGAGAAGGTGAACCACCATGAATACTTCAGTCAATTCCCCAGGCGCCCACCGTGGCAGTTATGGCAGCACGGATCCAGAACTCGGTATGTACGACATCCGGATTTTCTGGCTTGCCGCAGTGGCCGCCACGGTCGCTGTGCTTGCAGTCGCTTACTTCAAGATGGGGTACTGAAAGCCTAGTGCCCGGGCTTCCGTCCGGGCGGGTGCGTGACTAGATTAGAAATGCGGAGGCGGATCCTGCACGGGCGGTGACCCTGGCTGAGCAGGCGGATCCACTTGTGGGGGCTCCGGGGTCCAGGAAGGCGGGCTGTCTACGGGCGGAAAAGGCGGTACTGGCGACGGTGCGGGAGCGGGGGTGTTGAGCATTGTTCGGTCTCCTTCGGTGGGGTTGTTTCACTCGCTCGAAGATATCGTTGCGATCGCCAGTTGTGTGCCAGCCAACTTCCCGTGTGTGCTTGTCCCCAGGGGCACGTCGACCCACGACGAGATCGATCTGTAGTACTTTCCGCGGGCCCGCAGCTTGCTGCGCTCTTGGCCTCATCAGCGGACTCTGCCTATCCGCGCATCATCGCAGCCGCTCGGTAGGTGGCAGCTGTCACTCCTGAAGGCTCGCCGGCAGGCGACACGGCCTTGGAGATCAGGGTATTCCTTTGCAGATGCCACCGCGGTCTCTCCCTAGAATGTGTTGCACTGCAATACATGGGGTTTCGACCCGAGGAGCCGTTGTGTCCGAACCGAAAAGTGCCGCGCCCAAGCCGGCCCAGCGAGTGATCAAGAAGTACCCCAACCGCCGTCTGTACGACACGGACACCTCCACCTACATCACCCTTGCCGAAGTGCGCCAGCTGGTCATGGACCGTCAGCAAGTGGTGGTGCGCGACGCCAAAACGGGCGACAACCTCACGCGCAGCATCCTGCTGCAGATCATCCTGGAAGAGGAGGCTGGCGGCGCGCCCATGTTCACCGAGGCGGTGCTGGCCAACATCATTCGTTTCTACGGCCATGCGATGCAGGGCTTCATGGGTGCGTACCTTGAAAAGAACGTGCAGGCTTTCACTGACGTCCAGGCCAAGCTGGCCGAGCAGTCGCAAAGCGTGACGCCTGAGATGTGGGCGCAATTCATGAGCCTGCAGTCGCCCATGGTCAAAGGGATGATGGGCAGTTATGTGGAGCAGTCGCAGTCGATGCTCACGCAGATGCAGGAGCAGATGCAAAAACAGACAGAGCAGATGCTCGGCGCATTCGGCCTCAAGCGCTGATCTGTACTCCTCGGGTAGGTCTCTCCAGGGCGGTGGCAGCGCCGCCAAATGGCCCTTTGAGCCGAACAATGTCCGGTTCACAGCCGGACCTGGGACAATACGGGGATGAGCGAAGCCCTGTCCCCCACAAAAACACCCAAAGTCGGGTTCGTCAGCCTTGGATGCCCCAAGGCACTGACGGACTCCGAACTCATCCTCACGCAACTCAGCGCTGAGGGCTACGAAACTTCCAAGACCTTCCACGGTGCGGATCTCGTCATTGTCAACACCTGCGGCTTTATCGACGACGCCGTCAAGGAGAGCCTGGACACTATTGGCGAAGCCCTGGCCGAAAACGGCAAGGTAATCGTTACCGGCTGCCTGGGTGCACGCGCGGGCGCGGATGGCGGCAACATGGTGCGGCAGATGCACCCCAGTGTGCTGGCCGTGACAGGCCCGCACGCCACTCAGGAGGTGATGGATGCCGTGCATCTGAACCTGCCCAAGCCGCACGACCCCTTCATCGACTTGGTGCCCGGCAGCTTCGGCATTGCCGGCATCAAGCTGACGCCCAAGCACTACGCCTATCTCAAGATCAGCGAGGGCTGCAATCACCGCTGCACCTTCTGCATCATCCCGTCGATGCGCGGTGACCTGGTCTCCCGCCCAGTGGGCGATGTGCTCAGCGAAGCCAAGGCCCTGTTTGAAGGCGGCGTGAAAGAGCTGCTGGTGATCAGCCAGGACACCTCTGCCTATGGCGTGGATGTGAAGTACCGCACGGGCTTCTGGGACGGCAAGCCCGTCAAGACGCGCATGCTGGAGCTGGTGCAGACGCTGGGTGAGATCGCCCAACCTTACGGCGCCTGGGTCCGCCTGCACTATGTGTATCCATACCCGAGCGTGGACGAGATCGTCCCGCTCATGGCGACCGGCCAGGTGCTGCCGTACCTGGACGTGCCCCTGCAGCACAGCCACCCGGATGTCTTGAAGCGCATGAAGCGCCCGGCCAGCGGCGAGCGCAACCTGGAGCGCATCCAACGCTGGCGCGAAGTCTGCCCCGAGCTCGTGATCCGCAGCACGTTCATTGCCGGCTTCCCCGGCGAGACCGAAGAAGAGTTCCAACACCTGCTCGACTTCGTGCGCGAAGCGCAGATCGACCGCGCAGGCTGCTTTGCCTACAGCGACGTGAACGGCGCCGCCGCCAACGAGCTGCCCGGCATGCTGCCGATGGAAGTGCGGGAAGAGCGCCGCGCCCGCTTCATGGCGGTGGCCGAAGAAGTGTCGATCGCCAAGCTGCAGCGCCGCGTGGGTGCGACCATGCAGGTGCTGGTGGACCACGCCCCCGCGCTGGGCAAGAAGGGCGGCCGGGGCCGCAGCTATGCCGATGCGCCCGAGATCGACGGCGTGGTGCATCTGCTGCCGCCCGAGAAGATCAGCAAGCAGCTCAAGGTCGGCGAGTTCACCCGTGCGCGCATCGTCGGCACGCAGGGGCATGACCTGGTGGCCGTCCCGGTTTGACGACTGGCGGCTGGCTGATGGGGCTGGCGGCTCGGTGATGCTCGTGGTACTGGCGGCGCCTGCAGCATGGCCTGTTTGCTATTATTATGATAGCTGCCTGCGCTTATCAGGCAGGCGGTAGCGGCTCAAAAGACCCAAAAACAAAAGGCTTCCCGAGGGAAGCCTTTTGTTTTGCTGGCACATCGGCCGGGCTCGGAGCCAGAAGCTGGCGCCGGCCAGCCTCTCTCTTCGCCTCAGACGCGCTTGCGGTATTCGCCAGTGCGGGTGTCGATTTCGATCTTGTCGCCTTGGCTGACGAACAGCGGCACCGGTACTTCAAAGCCGGTAGCGATCTTGGCGGGCTTGAGCACCTTGCCGGATGTGTCGCCCTTGACGGCAGGTTCCGTCCAGGTGATTTCGCGCTCGACGCTGGTGGGCAGTTCGACAGAGATGGCCTTGCCGTCGTAGAACACCACTTCAACGGTCATGCCGTCTTCCAGGTAGTTCAGCGCGTCGCCCATGTTTTCGGCTTCGACTTCGTACTGGTTGAACTCGGTGTCCATGCAGACGTACATCGGATCGGCGAAGTAGGAGTAGGTGCACTCCTTCTTGTCGAGGATCACGTTGTCGATCTTGTCGTCGGCCTTGAACACGTTTTCCGTGCCGAAGTTGCCGATCAGGCTCTTGAGCTTCATGCGCACGGTGGCTGCACCGCGGCCGCCGCGGG
>SDXZ01000054.1 GCA_004210805.1 Acidovorax sp. | reverse complement strand
GCTGAAGTTCTGGACGGCGGAGCGCAGCACGTTGCGGCCGATGCGGCCGAAGCCGTTGATACCAATCTTGATCGTCATAGCTTGTCATCTCTCCAAGGTTGCAAAGTCGAAAAATCAGGGATCTGCCGCAACGCGCCCGCTGGCGGCGGGGCGCAGCGGGCGGGAAGTTGTCAGCGGGCCTTCTTGGCGGGCTTGAGCCGTGCGGCGCCGATGGCGACCAGCACGGCGTCGGCGACGTTCTCTTCGGTGAAGCCGAAGTGCTTGAACAGCACCGGCGCCGGGGCCGATTCACCGTAAGTGTCGATGCCCACCACAGCGGCGCAGCCGTATTTCCACCAGCCGTCGGTCACGCCCATTTCCACCGCCACGCGGGGAACACCGGCGGGCAGCACGCTGCTCTTGTACTTGGCGTCTTCGCGGTCGAAGGTGGTCGTGCTGGGCATGGAGACCACGCGCACCGCGACTTTCTTGTCGGCCAGCAGACGCTGGGCCTTGAGCGCCAGCTGCACTTCGGAGCCGGTGGCGATGATCACGGCCACGGCCTTCTTGTTCAAGCCCACATCAGCGGGCTCGGACAGCACGTACGCGCCGCGGCTGATGTCGCCCAGGTCGCGCTTGGGCGCGTAGGGCAGGTTCTGGCGCGACAGCAGCAGCGCCGTGGGCTTGTCCTTGTTGGACAGGGCCACGCTCCAGGCCACGGCGGTTTCGGCCGTGTCACCGGGGCGCCACACGTCCAGGTTGGGGATCAAACGCAGGCTGGCGGCGTGCTCGATGGACTGGTGGGTGGGGCCGTCTTCGCCCAGTCCGATGGAGTCGTGCGTGAACACGTGGATCACGCGTTGCTTCATCAGCGCGGCCATGCGGATGGCGTTGCGGCTGTAGTCGCTGAAGGTCAGGAACGTGCCACCGTAAGGGATGAAGCCGCCATGCAGCGCGATGCCGTTCATGATCGCGGCCATGCCGAACTCGCGCACGCCGTAGTTGATGTGGCGGCCACCGATCTTTTTGCCGCCTTCGACTTCGGTCTGCACCACGTTGCCCTGCATGTCAAAGCGCAGGTTGGGCGTGCTCTTGGTGTTGGTGAGGTTGGAGCCCGTCAGGTCGGCGCTGCCACCCAGCAGCTCAGGCAGGGCGGCCGTAAAGGCTTCCAGCGCCAGCTGGCTGGCCTTGCGGCTGGCCACGGTTTCGCCCTTGGTGTGGGCGGCGACCACGGTGTCCACCGCCACTTGCGCGAAGTTGGCGGGCAGGTTGCCTTGCATGCGGCGCGTCAGTTCTGCCGACAGATCGGGGAAGGTGGCGGTGTAGGCCACAAAACGCTCGTTCCACTCGGCTTCGGCGCTCTGGCCATTGGCCTTGCCGTCCCAGCCGGCGTACACGTCTTCAGGCACGACGAAGGGCTCGCTCGACCAGCCCAGTGCTTCGCGCGTGAGCTTGATTTCCTCGGCGCCGAGTGGCTCGCCATGGGCCTTGGCCGTGTTGGCGCGGTTGGGGCTGCCTTTGCCGATGTGCGTCTTGCAGACGATGAGGGTGGGGCGCTCGGTCTGCTTCTTGGCTTCTGCAATCGCGGCGGCCACCTTGTCGGCGTCGTGGCCGTCGATGGGGCCGATCACGTTCCAGCCGCTGGCCACAAAGCGCAGGGGGGTGTTGTCGGCAAACCAGGGGGCGACCTGGCCGTCAATGCTGATGCCGTTGTCGTCGTACAGGGCGATCAGCTTGTTGAGCTTCCAGGCGCCGGCCAGCGACACGGCTTCGTGGCTGATGCCCTCCATCAGGCAGCCGTCGCCCAGGAAGACGTAGGTGTTGTGGTCCACCACCGCATGGCCTTCGCGGTTGAACTCGGAAGCCAGCAGCTTCTCAGCCAGCGCAAAGCCGACAGCGTTGGTGATGCCCTGGCCCAGCGGGCCGGTGGTGGTTTCCACGCCAGCCGTGTAACCCACTTCAGGATGGCCGGGCGTCTTGCTGTGCAGCTGGCGGAAGTTCTTGAGTTCGCTGATCGGCAGGTCGTAGCCGGTCAGGTGCAGCAGCGCGTACAGCAGCATCGAGCCGTGGCCGTTAGAGAGCACAAAACGGTCGCGGTCAAACCACTGGGGGTTGGTGGGGTTGTGCTTGAGGTGACGGCCCCACAGCGCGACGGCCATGTCGGCCATGCCCATGGGGGCGCCGGGGTGGCCGGAGTTGGCTTGTTGAACGGCGTCCATGGCCAATGCGCGGATCGCATTTGCCATCTGTTGGGATTGCTGGGTGTTGGCCATGGGGGGAGGGTTCAAGAGGGGTGGTGCAGGGGAAACCCGGTATTTTACCGGGGCGCGCTGCACTCACCCAGCGTGCTTCGCCCGGGCTGCTCCAAGGTGGCTTCTGGAATGCTGTACGCCGCCCCTGGGTTCGGGGCATGGCGCGCCAGATGTGGCGTCGCCCACCGCACTTCATGGCTGCGGGGTTGACGCTGGATACATGTACGGTACAGCGGCTCCGTGCGGCTCTTCAGGGGACCTGCACAAACACTGGCGCAGACAGCGGGCCTTCGTTGCCTGCCGCGTCCAGCATGCTGACCTGGTAACCCCGATGACCACGCGGAGCGGCGGTGTCTGCGAAGGTGATCCCACTGACGGTGGCGATCAGCACGCCATCTCTGTAAACCCGATAGCCTGCAGCCCCGGACGCGATGAACGCCTGCTTGACCGCCTGCATCTGCGGATTGCTGCTGGACTGCGGCAAATACCCGTAGTTGATGGTCCACACCAGGGTGCCGCCCAAGCCTTGCTCACGCGCCCACTGGCCTTTGGCAGCGATGGAGCGCTCGTCTTCGAAGCTCAGGTAGGTCACTGGCGTGTTGGGGCCGCGATTCCATGGCGGGGAGTAGGTGATATAGCCCTGTTTTGCCACGTCATCCCAACGGTAGGTGGCGCCCGGCCGGCCGAATGCGTTGTCTTGAACCAGGCGCTGGTAGTTGTTTTCCCAATCGCCATTGTTCATCCAGCCTTGCATTCCGTTCAAGCTCTGGCGCGGTCCGGTGACAGGCTTGTTGTAGTAGGCGCCATACAAACCGATGCCGATGCCCAGCTTGGAGCGTGGCACGCCTGCGTCAAGGTAGGCCTGGACTGTCGATTGGATCGATGTTGGATGCAGTTCACCTGCTCCGAACAAAGGGGAGTGGTGCCATGACAGCCAGCCCCAGTCGCCCGCCATGCTGTAAGTCATCAAATTGAAACGATCGACTGCGGCGGCCACTTCGACATGCCAGGGCGTGATGTCGGACTGGTTCTGATTGACCCAGAACCCTGGCCAGCTCAGCTCCAGTGGCGCGTTGGGTGCCTGGTATCGGGCCCTTTGGGCAGATGCGACGCGCAATTCACGCAGAAGTGCCAGGGCCTGGGCGCGTGCGGTGGCGGTGTCCAGGTTTTCTTCCCAGTCGATGTCCACGCCGTCGTAGTTTTTCTGTACGGCCTTGTCCAGAATGTTCTGGATGAAACGTGCGCGAACCGTGGGGTCGGCGGTGGCGGCCAGAAATCCGGGGCCGTCACTATCGCCCCCTACCATCATCACCGCCTTGACGCCCGCAGCATGGGCCTTGGCGATCAGCGCATTCTCCACCTCTGGCGAGTGCCCTCCGCCCGCTCCTTCGAGCAGATCACCCGCCCGGCCGCCAGGGAGGGACCCGAGCGCTGGTGCGTAGCGTCCGAAAACGAAGTGTGTCATCGTGCTCATGTCCACGGCTTCGGGCGGATAGGTCTCCCAGAACCAACCTGCGTAGTAGCCGTTGACCCATTTGCCGCTGCGGGCCACCGGGTCCCAAGCCAGGCTCACCCCGCGGGCGGAAACTGTCGCACTTACCCCGCTGACCGGGGGAAGCGGGTTACTGGCCTCTACCGCAACCTGCGCGGAGGCTGTGGTGCTCTTGCCGGCGCTGTCGGTACAGGTCAGGGTGTAGGCGGTGTTTTTGGTGGGACCTACCAGTTCGCTGCCTTCGGTGGCGCGCGGGCCGCTCCATCCGCCCGACGCGGCGCAGCCCGCTGCGTGGCTCGCCTGCCAGGCCAGTCGCGCGCTCTGGCCTGCGGTAACGCGGGGCGGCGTGGCCGTCAAGCTGATCGTGACGGGCGGTGGCGGCGTCTTGCGCACCGTGACGGTGGTGGATGTGCTGGCCGTGGCACCCGCCGCATTGCGGCAACTCAGACCATAGGTGGTGGTTGCGGCAGGCCGCACGGTGGCACCGCCGTTGGTGGCCTGTTCGCCGGTCCAGCCGCCGCTGGCGGCGCATGCGACGGTGCTTTCGGTGGTCCATGTCAGGATGCTGCTGCCCCCCATATCAATGGCTTCTGGCTGGGCCGTGAATGCGCGGATGCGTGGGGGTTCTGGTGGGGGCGGGGGCGTTGTGGTGGGCGTCAACCCCTCAATGAAGAGCTGCGCCAGCCCTTCGCCCCCGGCCTCAAAATACTCCATGCGCACGGTGTGATGGCCTTCCGTCAGCCGCAGGGATGCGGAGTCCATCGCGATGCTGTGCCGAGCCCAGTGGTTGATGATCCGTTTCCCATCGACGTACAGGCGCACTCCGTCGTCTGTGAAGGTGGTGAACTTGGCGGCTCCAGCGGCGAACGGCAGGCTTGCCGTCCAGCGGGCTGAGAACGCGTCCACCGGCAGGCGCGCGTCGGGGCTGTTGGTCATCCAGTAGTAGTCGATGGGGCCTTTTTCGCACCGGGTCAGCACGGCGGCCCCGGACAGGCTGGTGTTGGGGAAGTACTCCGCCAGCCACTGGCCGGGCGCGCAATCGAGCGCAAGCGCCTGGGTGCTCGCCAGGAGCAGACCGGCTGCTATGGCACGCACCCGAGGTGCGAAGTGTGGTCTGGCTGCAGCGTCGTTTGGCATGGTTGTCCTGTTGTCTGGGTACGTGAAATATGTGGAGACATCGCCGCGACAGTGGCTCGCATCCGTCGAGGTATAAAAAAGTGAGCAACCAGCGCTTGATGGACAAGCGCTGAGAGCCATTTCTATAGAGGTAGAGCAGGCGTCAGCCAGTCATGGCAAGTCGTTCTTGACGCTGCCCGCAGTGCGCCCTGCGATCCTTGCTCGCACTGCGGGGCACAGTGGTGCCGAGCCGTCCATCAAAAAGCGCATGCGACGACTCTGAAGCAGCGCCATACCGGCCATCAGCACTGACAGCAGAATCAAGCCCCATTCAGACAATGTGGGAATGTTTTGCACACCACCCACCGCGCTGGGTACTGGCGTGACGGCAGCCGACGGAGGTGCTGATGCGTTGCCGCCTGCGGTGTTGGCGGTCACCGTGAAGGTGTACGCCGTGCCGTTGGTCAGGCCCGTCACGGTGCACGAGGTGGCAGGTGCCTGCACGGTGCAACTCGCGCCGCCAGGTTGGGCGGTCACCGTGTACGACGTGGGCGGGGTGCCCCCCACGGGGGGTTGCCAGGACACCGTAACCCGGCCATCGCCAGGGGTGGCGCTGACATTGGTGGGCGCGTTGGGCGCTCCCCCGGCCAGCACGCGCAGGGTGACCGCATCGGATGCCATGCCGTTGGCGAACAGCGTGAGCTGATACAAGCCCGCAGTGACCCCCGACGGCATGGGGCGCCCAGTGAAGGTGGTGGCGTTGGAGCTCTCTGCTGCGAGCCAACGGACGTCCCCGTTGTCTACGCGCTGCATGCGCACCAGGGGCACGTTGGTGGCAGATTGACTGAAACCGCCGCCGCTGCCTTCGCTGTCGCCCGTAAAACGCAGTCCGCCCAATTGCAGCGCGGAGCCATGCGCGACCTGTGCCGGCACCATCGTGATGCGCGGGCGACGCGCATCCGAAACACCCAGTTTTCCACCGTAGAGCAGCGCCGTGGCTGCGCCGTTGGCCAGACCGCCTGCGATCAGTACCTGTCCATTCGTCAGCACAGTCGCGGTGTGGTGGTTTCTCCCCTGGGGCAATGGGCCAGCAGTCTGCCAGGTTCCGGCACCTGGGTCGTAAACCTCCGCTGACCCTATGCCAGCCCCGTTGTACATACCGCCGGTGACCAGAACGCGGCCATCGCTCAGGAGCGTTGCCGTGTGGACAACGCGTTTTTGCTGTAGGTCGCTGGTGGGTTGCCAGGCATTCGTCGCGGGGTCAAATATTTCAGCGCTGTTCAGGTAGGTGAAGTTGGCTGTGCCTCCTGCCACCAAAACCCGGCCGTCCGATAGCAGCGTTGCCGTGTGCTGGCTCCGCGCACCTTGCATACTTGGGCCTGATGTCCAGGCACCCGTGCGGGGGATGTAGAACTCCACAGTAGTGGTGGTTTGTCCGTTCACGGCGTCTCCGCCTACCAGCATGACGCGTCCGTCGCGCAGCAGGGTCGCCGTGTGCCCATTGCGCGGTGTCAACATGGACCCTGCGGACAGCCATTGGTTGGTCGCTACGCTGTAAATTTCCGCCTCTCCCACACCGCCGTTGTTGGTTCCTCCTGCGACAAAAACGTCGCCACCTGGCAGCAAAGTGGACGTGTGCACATACCGTCCATGGGTGAGCGAAGGCGCAGTGGACCACCGATTGGAGATGGGGTCGTACAGTTCGACATCGTTGAGCGAATACGCGCCCCCCACCGCCAATACGCGGCCATCGGTCAGTAGGGTTTGCGTGTGGTACTGCCGTGCCTTTGCCATCGGTGCAGCCGCTTGAAATTGTCCACTGGCGATGTGGTAACGCAGCGTGGTGGCAGAGGGCTGGGCGTAACCACCGTTGGGAATGAGACCACCAGCGATAAGTACGGTGCCGTCGGGCAGTGCAGTGGCTTTGTGATAAGCCCGCAGCGCGGGCAGCGGGCCAGTCGTGGCGGGCGCCAGGGTATCTGCGCTAAACAACTCAGCGCTGTCGAGAGCCACGGCACCACCCTGGCCGCCGACCACGAGCACATCACCGGTATGCAGCACCAATGCGGTATGCATGCTGCGCGCTGCGGTCATGGGTGCAAAAACGTTGATCGAACCCGATGGTGGGTTGTAGATCTCAGCCTTGTCGATGGGTATCCCCCCCGCCTCGCCCCCGCTGAGCAGCACCCGTCCGTCGGGCAGCAGGGCCGCGGTATGCCGTGTGCGAGAAGCGTTCAGCGTTGCCGAGGGAGTCCACGTGTCGGCGGCGGGGTCGTACAGCAAGGTGCTGGCCAGCGCACCGCTTGCGTCATTGCCACCGGCTACAAACACCTTTCCGTCCGGGAGCAGGGTCGCAGTGTGGTCAAAGCGAGGTGATGGCAGCGCTGCCACGGAGGCCCACGTGCCGGTCGATGGGTTCCAGATTGCCGCCGCTTTGGTGGAGGACTGGCCGTTGTCGATACCGCCGACCAAGAGCACGCGTCCGTCATTCAGCAGCGTGGCTGTGTGCTGGCGCGCGCCTTGGCCCGGCATTTGCGCGATGGAACCCCAGCTCTGCGTCTCGGGGTCATAGATCTCCGCCGATCGCCGCGCTTCAGCGCCAGATTTCCCTCGGCCGCCGACGATGAGCACGCGCCCATCCTTGAGCAGCGTGGCGGTGTGGTACTCACGTTCTACGCCCAGGGAGCCTACCGTGGTGAACTGGCCCGTTTGTGAATCGAAGATTGCGGCCGATGTCTGCGAAACGTTTCCGTTGCTTCCGCCCGCAAGCAATACCGTACCGTTGCGCAGCAACGTTGCTGTGTGGCGAGAGCGGGCTCCGCTGGGCAGTGCCGGCCCGGCAGTCCATTTGCCGGTGCCCGTTTCATAGATCTGGGTGCTCGCGTTGGTGGCGCTGATGGCGCTGCCACTGCGCCCTCCGGCCACGAGCACGCGGCCATCATTCATCTCGGTGGCGGTGTGCTCATAGCGTGCGGTGGCGAAGCTGGCCACTGGTTGCCACCCTGCAGCGCTGGCCACGGCCGCGCTGGTCACTCCCAGCCAAAGGGCGGCGGCCCTCAGCACGCGCCGCGTATTCGCGGCCAGTGCGGTATCTGTCATGCGAAATCCCTTCCAAAGAAAACAAAATGGGCCCGCTACGGGCCCGTGGTGAATTCTTTAGAAAAGAGACCATGGAGGCGACAGCCGTTCAGCGCAAATTCACAGCCGGCTGTTCGGCGGATGCGTCGGCCCCGGGCGTGACACCGCGCTCTCGCTTGTAGGCGCGCGCGAGGATTGCGGCTGTGGAATACCCCACGGCATCGGCCACTTGCTGCAAGGTGAGGCGCTGCTCTTTGAGCAAGCGCTCCGCCAGGTGCAGCCGCCACCGCGCCAGGTAGCGCATGGGCGGAAGCCCCGTCTGCGCCTGAAATCGCTGGGTGAACTGCGTTCTGCTCATGTGGCACAGCGCGGCCAGCGAGCTGGCTGTCCAGGGCTGGGCGCAGCGGGTATGGATGCTCTCCAGCGCGACCAGAAGGCGCTCGTCCCGCAGGGCGCTGACGTCTCTGGCCGGGCTCTGCACCGCATGCCCAGGATCGTTCAACCACGCGAGCACCAGCCGCTGCAGGAGTGAATTCATGACATGCGTGAGGCCGACGCCATTGCCACCTCCCCGAATGTCGGCCATCCATGCGACCAGTTGCGTCATGGTGGGGAGCCAGGTCATCGCATCCGCCTTTGCCAATACGAGGACGGGCGGCAACGAGGCCATCAGTGGATGGGCTGAGAGATCAGAGCGCCAGTAGAAACTGCCGCTCCAGCGCTCGTCTGCCGATGGTGGTGCGTTCGCCGCGTGCCCCATCACGATGTCAAAGGATTTGCCGCGTCGCTTTAGACCTTGTCCCACCAGGTCAGAAAATTGCTGCAGTGGTGCACGCTCATCGGTATAGATGCGGTGGCGCCCTGCGTGCGGCAAAAACACGACGTCTCCCGCATTCAGGGCCAGCGGGGCGTTGTTCTCCCAGCACAGCTGGCAACCCTCGCTACCCACGATGTACAGCGGCGCGCGGCTGCGGCTGGTGATCTCCACGTGAAGAGGCGAGTCACATTGAAACTGAAAATGCAGAAAGGGTTCGAACGTGAGGCTGTTGACCATCGCCTCATGGGATCGGTTCGTGGGCGCCAAGGCTGGGCGTGCCTGGTCGGTGACGTTGTGGGTCGGATTGCCGACGATGGGGGCGGGGGATTCTGCACGCGCCTGAAGGGGCCATGCGGCATCTCTCATGGGGGCTCCGTTGAATAGGGTTGGGTGCGTGCATGCACCCCAGGGAGCGCGATTGTGTGGGGCGGTGGCGGTGTGTACCAGTCCCCCAGGGGGGAATGGCGTTGCCACCGAACTGCTGCTAGTGCTGCTGCAGAATCCGGCCCAGGCTCTCCCAGTCGGCGGCGCCGGTGGCTTCGAAGATGGCCCGCAGATGCTTCTTGAGCGCCGCCGCGCCTACGCCGGTACGTTCCATGCACTCGCTGCGCGCGTGGCCGATACCCGCCAACAGTGCGATTTCGCGTTGCAACGGGCTGAGCGGTAAGGCAAGGACGCGACGCACCACATCAATGCAGCGGGAGTGCTCCAGTTGAAGCGTCAGCATGACCTGGCCAGGCCCCCCTGCAAGCGAGTGCAGTTCGTGCGCTTTGGCCACCAGCCAGCCGTGTGGAACGGGCACGCGCGATGTGCCCTCCTGTGGCAAGCCCAAACGCTGCAACAGATCCTGCGGAAAATTTTTCGGCCGGCTGGATCGCGAGTCATCGCGCACGCCCAGTCCGGCCAGGTTGGCTTGACGCAGTAGCTCGGTGGCGGCTGCATCCATCAGCAGGGGGCGCTGATCGGCGGCATCCAGCAGGATATGGCCTGTGGCACCGAGCCGCCCGGTTTCCCAGCGGGTGATGAGCGAGGTGGGCTGAAAAGCCCGTGACAGGCTGATGCAGGCACGCTCCAGCATCGTGACCTGGGCATCGCTAAAGCCGGGGCCAGGCTCCAGAAACAGCGCCGCAATGGCGCGTGTGCGGCCCTCCACTTCGACGCGAAGATCCAGCGTATGTTGGTGGCCGCTGGCGCGCACCAGAAGGTTGTAGCTGTTGGACCGAAAGTACCTTGCCCCCGGGGCCAGGAGTCGACCGACCCGAGGACCGTCGGTCTGGGCAAGTTCCAGCACGTTCGTTTCCCCGGGCCCGGTGAACAGACGCAGGTATTCGTTGAGAAAAAGATCCTGCGTGGATGCGGGCGAGTCCTCGTGGTGGAATCCGGCAGGCAGACCATCTTCGTCCAGCCAGAAAAGCGCTGCGGCATCGGCCCCGACCAGCATGCGCAACACCGCGCAGACATCAGGTGCGACTGGCGCGAGCCCCAGGCCCAGGTCGCAGAGCATGTCGAGCTGTTGCCAGAGCCGCTGCTGCGAGGCGACGGTTTTGGGAGTGCTGATGGCCTGCGGGCGCATTGGGTTGGGATCTGTGCAACGGCTAAGCGGGCATTATCGGCAGCCCGAAATCGGTTAGCGCGATCCGGTTGGCAGAAAATCGAAGCTCTTTGTGCGGTTGGAAGCTTGCGCCAAGCCGGCCGCGACCCGCCCGCCGATGCACTACAGTGCACCCCCATGCACGGATTGCACCTCACCGCCGATCTTCATGGCTGCCGATGCGCGCCCCACTGGCTGCTAGACGCAGACGCACTGGGCCACGCCTGCACCGAGGCGGTGCAGGCGTCGGGGCTGCAGGCGGTCGCCCAGCTTGTTCATGCGTTTCCTTCCACGGAGCATGGGCCCGGAGGAGTCACTGCCACGGTGTTATTGGCGGAATCCCACTTGTGTGTCCACACTTGGCCCGAGCAGCGGGCGGTCACCCTCGACGTCTATGTGTGCAATTTCGGTGCGGATCATTCGGGCAAAGCGCACGCGCTGATGAATGCGCTGCTGGCCCAGTTCGACCCTACAACGTTGGAGCGCCACACGCTTCAACGGGGCGCCGTGAGCGAGGTGGCCGTTTGAACCGCGACGCGCCAAACCCGAACCAAGTCCCCGCACTGCTGCTGGCCGCCGGCCGCGGCGAACGCATGCGCCCCCTGACCGACACCACGCCCAAGCCACTGCTGCAGGTGCAGGGCCAGCCCCTGCTGCAGTGGCACCTGCAGGCGCTGCACGGCGCGGGCGTCGAGCAGGTGGTGATCAACACCGCGTGGCTCGGAGCGCAGATCAGTGGGCATTTCTCAAGCTTTTTTGGCCCCCAGCGCTTGACTGGTAAGGGCGAGCAGCTATCAATTTCATACTCGCACGAGGGTGTGGATTTTGGGGGCGCGCTGGAGACCGCAGGCGGAATTGCCCGCGCGTTGCCGCAGTTGGGCCCCATCTTCTGGCTCGCCGCCGGTGATGTATTTGCTCCGGACTTCGTGTTCGAGCGCGCCGCGGTGCAGGCCTTTGCCGCCAGCGACCGTCTGGCTCACCTGTGGCTGGTGCCCAACCCCGCGCACAACGCCAAGGGCGATTTCGGCCTGTCGGCGGACGGTCTGGCACTCAACTTGGCGCAGGGCGACCCTGCGCCGCGCTACACCTACAGCACCATCGCCCTGTTGCGGGCTGAGCTGTTTGCGCCGCCCTGGTGTGACATCCCGGCCGGCAATCCGATGGGCGCCAAGGCCCCGCTGGCGCCCTTGCTTCGCCGCGCGATGGACCAGGGCCGTGTCAGCGCCGCGCTGTACACGGGCCGCTGGACCGATGTGGGCACGCCCGAGCGCCTGGCTGAACTCAATCGATGAACCGGCCGCGCTGTAGCGCAGCACCGCGTCAGGGCACCTTTGTAGCCGCTGCCGCGCCGGCAAACGCGGGCTGCACCACGATGGGCGGACCGTTCTCACACCCGCGGAACAACCACTGACTGGGCAGGAAGCGCGCCTGCGGCCCGTCGGGCGAGGGCTTGCCCAGTTCGGCCTGCACGTCGTAGGGGATGTGTGGCGCCTGGAACAGGGCGAGCTGCCCCTTTTTGCACGCCAAGGCCGGGACCACCTTGTTCGGCACCCAGGTCTGGCTTGCGCTGTCGAAACGGTACAGCGGCCCCACCCGCTGGTCCTCGGCCAGCTCCAGCCGCAGCGGCGAAACCTGCAATGCGCTCGCCCAGACGTTCGCCACCTGCACCGGTTGCTGAAAGCGCACTGCTTCCAATCCATGCAGCGCCAGCGCCCGACCCGGCTCGCCCTTGTCAAAGGGATCGTTGCGGTTAATGACGCTCCCTGCAGGGATCACCAGCTCTCCGTACTGGAAGTCCTGCGGCAGCACAAACCGCTCCCTGCTGGCCCGGACCACCGCGCCATCCTGCCGCGCCGCCTTAGCGCTGTGCGACAAATAGAGCCGCAGGCCCAGCAACGCATTGCACGCCACCGCTACACCACACGCCGCCAGAAGCGCCCGGCGTGTGAGCAGCCACTTCTGTGGGATGTCGACCCAGCGCACATACATGGCGTAAATCAGCAGTGCACTCGTCAGCAGCACGCCGAACACGGGCAACAAGGTGGCCACGATGAAGTGCAGCAGGGTGGTGAGGGGTTGGAGCATGGGTTGGTAAAGCGGCAACGGCCGGGCCTAAGGAAGAGTGGCCTGCGAATTCGGAATGCGCCAAGTCTGCCATGTGCGGTTACTGCCCAGCGCTTGTCGATGCCCTCGGGTGTCGTTTCCCGCAAGCCATCGCGGTGGAGGTTCGCGAGAACATCACATGGACCCAGCAGGAGATTCGCGCGGTGCAGTGCGATCCAAGCGGCAGTTGCCCCAAAATGCGAGGATGACCATTACGCACTCCATCTACGCCCAGCGCCGCGCGCACCTTGCTGCCCAGTTGGGCGCCGGGGGCATAGCGATCATCCCCACCGCCCTGGAGCGCCCGCGCAATCGGGATACGGACTTTCTGTTCCGCCACGACAGCTACTTTTATTACCTGACGGGTTTCACGGAGCCCGGCGCCTGTCTGGTGCTGACCCATGACGGTGGCAGCACGCTGTTTTGCCAACCCAAGGATCTGGAGCGCGAGATCTGGGACGGCTACCGCCTGGGGCCTGGCGCTGCACCGGGCGCGCTGGGCGTGGATGCTGCCCATTCCATCGCCGAGCTGGACACCAAACTGCCCCGGCTGCTGGAGAACCGCAATTGCGTCTGGTACCCGTTTGCCATTCACAGCGGCCTTGCGGCGCGGGTGGAAGGCTGGCTCAACGCGGTGCGGGCGCGTGTGCGCTACGGCGCGCTGTGCCCGGCCGAGCAGAACGATGTCTGCACGCTGCTCGACGAGATGCGCCTCATCAAGGATGCGCACGAACAGGACATCATGCGGCGCGCCAGCGACATCAGTGCCAAGGCGCACATCCGCGCCATGCAGCGCTCGGCCCGCATGTTGCGCGCAGGCGAGGACGTGCGTGAGTACCACCTGGACGCGGAGTTGCTGCATGCCTTCCGCGAAGCCGGATCGCAGTACCCCGCCTACACGTCCATCGTGGCCGCGGGGGCCAATGCCTGTGTGCTGCATTACCGCGCGGATGCCGCCCCGGTGCGCGACGGCGAGCTGGTGCTCATCGACGCAGGCTGCGAGCTCGACAGCTACGCCAGCGACATCACCCGCACCTTTCCGGCCAATGGCCGTTTCACCGGACCCCAGCGTGCGCTGTACGACCTGGTGCTGGCGAGCCAGGATGCTGCAGTGGCTGCCACCCAGGCCGGCGCGCGCTTCAACGACCCGCACGACGCCACTGTGGCGGTGCTTGCGCAAGGCATGCTGGACCTGGGCCTGCTCGACAAAAACAAAGTGGGTACGGCGCAGGACGTGATCGACAAGCGCGCCTATTTCCAGTTCTACATGCACCGCACCGGCCACTGGCTGGGCATGGACGTGCACGACTGCGGAAGCTACGTGGAGCCCGGTGAAGTGGGCCAGGTGAGCGAGCGCAAGGATCCGCTCTCGGGCGAGACCATCACCAACCGGCCCAGCCGCGTGCTGCGCCCGGGCATGGTGCTCACCATCGAGCCGGGCATTTACGTGCGACCGGCCGAGGGCGTGCCCGAGCAGTTCCATGGCATCGGAATTCGCATCGAAGACGATGCCATCGTCACGAACACGGGCTGCGAACTGATCACCCGTGGTGTGCCGGTCAAGGCGGATGAGATCGAAGCGCTGATGCGTGGTTGAGGCAGCACCCGGAGTCAACCATGAGTGCTGACATTGCAGTGTTGCCGTCCGTGTCCACCCCGACATCGCGCGCGCTGAAGTGGCGCATCGGTTCTGCGCTGTGGCTGCTGGGCATGCCTGGCGTGGTGGCTGTGGTCTGGGCCTTGGTGCCGCCGCTGGCCGCACACCAGGCGCTGCTGCCACTGCCGCTGTGGGCGATGGTGCTGCTCAGCGGTCTGCAGACGGCAGTGCTGCTGGGACTGTGTGTGGCGCTCGGCGTCGCGCTGGCTCCCCGCGTGGGGTTGGCAGCGCCTGCGGTATCGGCGTGGCTTCAGGGCCAGCCCGTGGCGCCTGTTTTGCGGCGCCAATGGATTCCCGGATTGCTGGGCGGACTCGCGGGTGCAGTGTGGTTGTGGGGGCTGTCACGGGTCGCCCCCGATGTGCTGCGCCCGTCGGATCCGGCGGGTGCCGCGACCCTCTGGGTCAAGCTGCTCTATGGGGGGCTGACTGAGGAATTGATGGTGCGCTGGGGCGTTATGAGCTTGCTATTGTGGCTCGGCTGGCGCTTGGCGCAGCGCGGGCGAGGCGCACCGGGCAGTGCCGTCACGGCGATGGCAATAGTGGGCAGTGCGCTGCTGTTTGCCCTCGGGCATTTGCCGGCAGCCCAGGCCATATCGGGGGCGCTCACACCCTCGGTGGTGGTCTTCGTGCTGGTAGGCAACACCGCGTTCGGCCTGGTGGCGGGCTGGCTGTACGCGCGGCGCGGACTTGAGGCTGCCATCCTGGCACACGTGCTGACGCACGCGTTGCCGCACCCATTCGTTTGATCACGGCGGGCCGCATAGCGCTAAGCGTGGCAGGCCTGCCGGTGGCGCGGCGGATGCCAGAGCAGCCACCCTGGATTGATTGCTTTTTAAAACTGAGCACTCTCTCCGACGAACACGAGATGGTTCGTCTTTTTTCGTGGTCGGCCCGCCGTGGCGGTATAGCAGAGCAACTGGTAATCGGCATGTAACCGCTTCGTGTGAGAATTGAAACTCGATTACATATCTAAAGAAAGAGACAAGCCATGCCTACCCGCCGCGCCACGAAGATTGTTGCCACCCTTGGCCCCGCATCGAGCGACCCGGCGCTGCTGGAGGCCATGATCCGCGCGGGCGTCAACGTGGTGCGGCTGAACTTCAGCCACGGCAAGGCGCAGGACCACATCGACCGCGCAGCTTCCGTGCGCGCCGCGGCCCAGCGTGCAGGCCGCGAGGTGGCCATCATGGCCGACCTGCAGGGCCCCAAGATCCGCGTGGGCAAGTTCGCTGAGGGCAAGGTGCAACTGGAGCACGGCGCCAAGTTTGTGCTGGATGCCTCGCGCACCGAACTGGGCGATATCGACGGCGTGGGCCTGGACTACAAGGAACTGCCGCGCGACGTGAAGGCCGGCGACCTGTTGCTGCTCAACGATGGCCTCATTGTGTTGACCGTCGATGCCGTGCGCGGCGAGGAAGTGCACACCACCGTCAAGGTCGGCGGCGAGCTGTCCAACAACAAGGGCATCAACAAGAAGGGCGGGGGGCTCACGGCGCCTGCGCTGACGGCCAAGGACATGGAAGACATCCGCACGGCGATGAGCTTCCAGGCCGACTATGTGGCGGTGAGCTTTCCCAAGAACGCCACGGACATGGAAATGGCGCGCCAGCTGTGCAATGTGGCCGCGTCGGAGTACCGGCACAAGCCGGGCTTGATCGCGAAGATCGAGCGGGCCGAGGCCATCCCGCACCTGGAAGCCATCCTGCGTGTGAGCGACGGCATCATGGTTGCACGTGGCGACTTGGCCGTGGAAGTGGGTAACGCAGCGGTGCCTGCACTGCAAAAGAAGATGATCCGCATGGCGCGTGTGCAGGACAAGGTGGTGATCACCGCCACGCAGATGATGGAAAGCATGATCACCAACCCCGTGCCCACCCGCGCCGAGGTGAGCGACGTGGCTAACGCTGTGCTCGACGGCACCGACGCGGTGATGCTGAGCGCCGAGACTGCTGCCGGCCGCTATCCGCTGGAAACGGTGGAAGAAATGGCCACCATCTGCGCGGCCGCAGAAGCCGCCGAAGACCATCAGCTCGACGCCGATTTCACCGGCCAGACCTTTGGCCGGATCGACCAGTCCATCGCCATGGGCGCGCTGTTCACGGCCCACCACCTGGGCGCCAAGGCTATTGTGGCGATGACGGACAGCGGCGCGACGGCGCTGTGGATGAGCCGGCACAGCATCGACATTCCGATCTACGCGCTCACGCCCAAGGTGGCGACGCAGCGCAAGATGGCCATGTACCGCAACGTGCGCCCCTTGCTCATGGACACCAGTGCAGACCGCGACACGGCGCTGGAGCAGGCCGAGCGGCACCTCAAGACCCGCAACATCGTGCAAAAGGGCGACGTTTACGCCATCACCTGCGGTGAGCCCATGGGCGCACCTGGAGGCACCAACATGCTGAAGATTTGCGTCGCTAGCTGAACGAGCCCCGAGGGGGAACAGGCGGAGCGGGCCGACTGACAGGTGAGTTTGACCCTGTCAGGTATTGGTTTCAGGACAGAGGCTCGCCCGCCCCCAGTGTGAGATGCGGGCGCAGCACGGTGGCCGCGATATCGCAGGCCCCACCGGTGGCCCAGCACAGCCAGCCGGTCCAGAGTGTGTGGCTCATGAAGTGAGCCCCCCGCATTTGCTGCGCAACGCCGAGGACAAGGCCTGCCACCACAGCGCCCACCAGCCACCACCGCGCTGCACGGGGGGCAGTGCGGCGCAGTGCAAAGTACCCCCCGACAAATGCAAAGCCCGCCGATGCGTGACCGGCAGGGAAGCAGCGGCCGCTTCCGCCGTCCACCGTGCCCAGCGCCCAGTGCGAGATGTGGCGCGCCACTCCGCCAAACTCCGCCAAGTCCCAAGGGCAGCTGGTCGCGCTCAGGTTTTTGGTCAGGCTGACCACAGCTAGCGCCAGCAGTGCGCTGGCCGCAAGCTGCAGGCGCCCTACCACGTCCAGATCCCGCAGCACTCCATGCGGCCACCACACGCCGAACGTGAGCGCAAGCACCAGCAACCAGGCCAGGTAGCGTCCACCTTCGTGCATGACCTGGACCAGGAGCCAATGGTCGCGCAGGGGAAAACCTGCGGCCGATCCAAACAATTGGGCTGCCGCCAGGTCCAGCCCGGCCGCGTCCCATAACACCACACAGGCCAGCGCCCCCAGTGTCCAGAAGCAGATCTTGCGGTACTGCGAGCGCGCAGAGGTACGACTTGGGGCGGTGGAATGCATGCGTGGACCCTAAGGGGACGCACTTAACGCGGTCTTAATAAGCGGCTAAGTGGCACGGTCCGGCGACAATGTCCGCATGCGAATCCTCGTGGTGGAAGACGATGTGGGCATTGCCAGTGGCCTGCGAACCAACCTGCAGCAGCGCGGCTATGCCGTGGATGTGTGCGACTCTGTCGCCAGTGCCTGGAGCGCCCTGCGTGCAGAGCGTTTTGATGCGGTGTTGCTCGACTTGGGGCTTGCTGACGGGGACGGCGGCGAGTTGTTGCGGCGCCTGCGACTTAGCCCGGTGGCCGAAAACGCCGCCGCCGAAGCGTTGCCCGATCCCTCGACCCCCGTGCTCATCGTCACCGCCCGCGACCAGGTGCACGAGCGCATCGCCGGGCTGGACCAGGGGGCCGACGACTATCTCGCAAAGCCGTTTGACGTGGACGAACTCGACGCGCGTTTGCGTGCGCTGCTGCGCCGCGCGGTGGGCCGGGCGTCGCCCACCATCCGCTATGGCGATGTCGAAGTAGACCCCGCTGCCCGCACGGTGCGCCTGCAGGGCCGGCCTGTCGAGATGTCGCCCCGGGAGTTTTCGGTGTTGCTGGTGCTGCTGCAGGCGCGGGGCCGTGTGCTGTCGCGCCCGCAGATCGAGGAACGCCTGTACAGCTGGGACGCGGCCATCGAAAGCAATGCGGTGGAGGTCCACATTCACCATCTGCGCCGCAAGCTGGGCAGCGCGTGCATACAGACCATGCGGGGCGTGGGCTACTTCATGCCGCAGGACGTGGCCCCATGAGCGGCGCCCAGCCCGCCGGCGTGCCATCCCGTGGCCGCAGAGGGTCGCTGACCCGGCAACTGCTGCTGTGGTCGCTCGGCGCGCTGGGCCTAGTGTGGGTCAGCTTTGTGGTCATCGGCTATCAGACGGGTGTGCACGAGGCCGATGAGCTGACCGACGGCCATCTGGCCAGCGTGGCGGCGTTGCTGCTCAACCTGCGCGCGGTAGAGGCCGCGCCACAGGCGCTCACCACCCAGCGTGTGCCTACTCCTTGGCTCAAGTCGCACGACTACCAGCAGTCGCTGAGCGTGATGCAGTGGGACGCAGAAGGCCAGCTTGTGCACCACACGGGTACAGCGCCGCTGCCGCCGTTCAGCAGTGCCGACGGGTTTGCCAACGTGACCTTGGGCCCCGAGGCCACGGTGTGGCGCAGTTTCTCGCAGTGGGATGTGGCCCGCGCCCGCAGGATCACTGTGCTGCTGGAGCTGCGCGAGCGCGACGAGCTCGCTCAGGACATTGCCGAGCAGATGATCGAGCCCGGCTTGTGGCTGTTGCCTGTCGTGTCGTTGGCGCTGGGGCTGGCGCTGTGGCGCGGGTTGCGGCCCTTGTATGCGCTGTCGGCCGATGTGGCGGCGCTGGAGCCCACGAGCACCGAGCGCTTGGCATCGCGCCACGCGTGGACCGAGTTCGAGTCGGTGGTCGCGTCCATCAATACCCTGCTCGACCGCCAGCAGGCTGCGCTGGTGCGCGAGCGCCGCCTGGCCAATGAGGTCGCCCACGAGCTGCGCACACCGCTGTCATCCATCGCCCTGCAGGCGAAGGCATTGGGGGGTGAAATGGAACCATCAGCCCGGCAGCAAGCCGTGGCGCGCATTGGCGAGGATGCGCTGCGGGCGGGCCATGTGCTCGACCAGCTGTTGTCCCTGGCGCGGGCCAGCAGAGCGGAGTTGCAGGAGGCCAAGGTACCCGTCGATCTGGTCGCGCTGGCCCGCGCCGTATGCGCCGACTATGCCCAGGCAGCCTGGCAACGGGGCAGCGAGATCGCGTTGCTGGCCCCGGAGGCGCTGGTGGTGCCCGGCCACGCCGTATTGCTGGAGATGGCGCTGCGCAACCTGATCGAAAACGCACTCAAGCACACCCCCGAAGGCACGGCCGTCGCGGTGCAATTGGGGGGCTCGGAAGCGTCCGGGGCCTGGCTGCAGGTTTGCGACGACGGGGCGAGACTGGTGGGCGGCAGCGGCGCGGGCAAGGCGGGGCGGTCCAAGGATGGGCTGCATCTGGGGCACGAAATCCTGCGCCGGGTGGCCGATATCCACGGCGGCAGGTTTGGCCCGACCTCTTCCCCGGCGCCTTGGACCACCTGCTACCGGCTGGATTTGCCTGCGGGCGCTGTCACGGCCGCCGGTTAAAATTGCGAGTTACCAAGCGGTTACCACCGCCAGCCAGGCTGACAGCGCCTTCCTTCCACTCTCAACGGACACCACGACCATGCCCCTCGTTTCGATGCGCGAACTGCTCGACCATGCCGCCGCCCACAGCTACGGCATCCCTGCCTTCAACGTCAACAACCTGGAACAGGTCCAGGCCGTGATGGCCGCCGCCGATGAAGTGGGCGCGCCGGTCATCCTGCAAGCCAGCGCCGGTGCGCGCAAGTACGCGGGCGAGCCGTTCATCAAGCACCTGATTCAGGCCGCGGTCGAAGCCTTCCCGCACATCCCGCTGGTGATGCACCAGGACCACGGCACCTCGCCCAACATCTGCGCGGGCGCCATCGACCTGGGCTTCGGTTCCGTGATGATGGACGGCTCGCTGATGGAAGACGGCAAGACGCCTTCGTCCTTCGAATACAACGTGGAAGTGACCCGCAAGGTCGTGGAGATGGCCCACAAGGTCGGCGTGACGGTGGAAGGCGAACTGGGCTGCCTGGGCAACCTCGAAACCGGTGAAGCCGGCGAGGAAGACGGCATTGGTGCGGACGTGAAGCTGGACCACAGCCAGATGCTGACCGACCCCGAAGAGGCCGCCACTTTCGTCAAGGCCACCCAGCTCGATGCCCTGGCGATTGCCATCGGCACCAGCCACGGCGCCTACAAATTCAGCCGCAAGCCCACGGGCGACATCCTCGCCATCAGCCGCGTGAAGGAGATCCATCAGCGCATTCCCAACACCCACCTGGTGATGCACGGGTCGTCGTCGGTACCTGCCGAGCTACTGGCCATCATCAACCAGTACGGCGGCAAGATGAAGGAAACCTACGGCGTGCCGGTCGAGGAGATCCAGGAAGCCATCAAGTTCGGCGTGCGCAAGATCAACATCGACACCGACATCCG
>SDXZ01000400.1 GCA_004210805.1 Acidovorax sp. | reverse complement strand
ACGTGGCCGCCGCGGTGATCGGCATCCGCCCGATGTACGCCAAGCTCAGCGCGTTTGCCGTCAGCTCCTTCATCATCGGCATGGCCGGTGCGCTGTGGGCCTTCGTGCACCTGGGCGCCTGGGAGCCGGCGGCCTTCTCGGTGGAGGTGTCGTTTCGCCTGCTGTTCATGGTGATCATCGGCGGCCTGGGCTCCATCATGGGCGGCTTCTTCGGTGCGGCCTTCATCGTCGTGCTGCCCATCGTGCTCAACCAGTTCCTGCCCGCACTGCTGGGCGTCTTCGGCATCCAGATCTCCACCGCCGGCGTGTCGCATGCCGAGCTGATGATCTTCGGCGCGCTCATCGTCTGGTTCCTGATCGTCGAGCCCCACGGCCTGGCCAAGCTGTGGTCGACGGCCAAGCAAAAACTCCGGCTGTGGCCCTTCCCGCATTGATCGATTTCCCCCGTGCTTCAACACATTCATTCAAAGGAGACATCCATGAAGCTTTCGAAACTCGTGATCGCCGCTGCGGTGGTTGCCGCTGGCGCCTCGTCCGTCACGACGAGTGCCTTCGCGCAAGCCAAGGAGCAGTTCTTCCCGCTGCTGTCTTACCGCACGGGCCCCTACGCTCCCAACGGCGTGCCATGGGCCAACGGCAAGCAGGACTACATCAAGATGATCAATGCCCGCGACGGCGGCATCAACGGTGTGAAGCTCACCTTTGAAGAATGTGAAACGGGCTACGCCACCGACCGCGGCGTAGAGTGCTACGAGCGTCTGAAGGGCAAGCCCGGCGTGGCGCTGTTCGACCCGCAGGCCACCGGCATCACCTTTGCGCTGACCGAAAAAGCCCCCGTCGACAAGATCCCGCTGATGACGCTGGGCTACGGCCTGTCGGTGGCGCAGGACGGCCAGGCCTTCAAGTGGAACTTCCCCTTCATGGGCAGCTACTGGACCGGCGCCGACATCCTGATCCAGCACATCGGCAAGTCCGCCGGCGGGCTGGACAAGCTCAAGGGCAAGAAGATTGCGC
>SDXZ01000256.1 GCA_004210805.1 Acidovorax sp. | reverse complement strand
GATGCTGCCCGGTTCAAACACCTTGCCGTCTCGCGCGGCCACGGCGGGGCGGTATTCGGATTCGTCGGTGTCGGTGGTTTCGTGCAGGTCGATGTGGGCAGCGAACGGACCATACTGGCGCTGCCGGCCACTAGCAGTCGGTGGCACTTAGAAAAAGCAGACACTCAGCGTAGTTGACCGACGGACAGTAGGCGGGCGAACGCCTGCCGATAGGACGTTCGCGTCGTCCGCCATGCTATGTCGCACCGAAGTGCTCCCAATGGCGTGCCATGTATTCCTTCAGCTTCGGAAACACAGCCTTGTGCCCTATAAGCTTGTCGCTGAGGTCATTGAACTCGTGATTCTCATCCTCCTGAATCTGATCCAACCAACGCTGGCGCTTCAGCTCATGGAGATGAGGATCTAGAAACGGAAAGAGGCGTATGGAGCGCTCAAGTAAGGTTGCTGCCTCCTCGGCCCCGATGGCCCGATAGGCTTCGACGAAGTCTGAATACGGCCCCTGCTCTTCAAAGTCAACCTCGTAGAAGTACAGGAGTCCACCGTTGTCAATGATTCCTTGGGCGCTATCCACAAGCAAGACGACTTGAACTGGAACTGCGCACTTTCGCAAGGCGCCGGCCGCCTTTTCCTTTGCGATTGCGACTTTGGTGCCCGCGAAGTACTGGTCGTCAGTCATGCAACATAACGTTTGAGATGAGAGGCTTGACCCGGCTTGCCGGGGCAAGTCCTCTCGATTGAAGGCTAAAGCTCACTTTTAAAAGTAGGAGCGATAGCAACACAGGAGATTCTCCAACTCGTAAGCCTGCAAGCGCTGAAAGGTTGCTGGAAATTTTGACAGCGGAAGGAGGCGCGGCACGCGGCGCCCTAAGAGCTTGCTTGCTCCTGCGGCAGCACCTGCTTGCAGATAGACCTGCTCGGGCAACAAGTCCATAGGAGCACCGATGCGAAGGGCCGTGTCGTAGATGTATAGATCACCTGCGCCATAGACCTTCTGTAGTACCAGGCTGAGTAAGGAAAAGACTTCATCGAAGTTCTTTGCCTGTTGAAGCTTTGGCAGAGAACCCAATACAACTGGAATAGATGCCGGAATTACCGTTGTGAGCAGGCGCCTCTGATGCGACAGGCGCTGGCCGAGCTTACTTCTCGCGCGAACTGCTTCCTCAACGGCCCCAGAGAACGTAGGCTGCTCTTTGAACCATTGAAGTTCGCTCAGGAGGTCTGGCCGCTTGCACCGTATGTAGTGATCAACGATTTGCTGGTGCGTTGCTGGTTGATGCAACGCAGCGCATCTAACATTTGTTGCCATGGGTGCGCCGGTGAGTTCTAACGTGATGTGTCCCGCAAAACCAGCGGGATAAACTGGGCCATGCTGGATATTTTAGACAGCGGTTTCTCCGGCGCGTGGCTTGCAGCATAGGTTTTCCTGTCAGGCAACGGGTAGCGCCTGAATGGCAGCTTTGGGGTAGTGGTGCCCATCGTCGGCTCAGGGCCCGAAGCCGACGGTGGACGAAACTATCCCAAAGCTGCCGTTGACTCACTACCCGCTGGCTTGCCCTCCAAACCGCGCTGTTTCAGTGCCCGGTGCCTGCCTACTGGCAAGCTATAGTTTGCTGAGTTGATGCTTGCCGGGTTTCGCGGAAACTTTATGCCCGTGCTTTTGCACAGCGCATTGACCGCAAGTTCAAGCTGCAAGCCGCTTCCAGGAGGAATCAGTGTCCAGAATATCCCGCACGGTCCAGTTTATCCCGCAGGTTTTGCGGGGTCCATTACGTTGGGCATCTGGAATAACCGGCCGTAGACTCATAGAGGTAATCTAGTGTTGAGATCCCAGTATCTTCTGCTACTGGCCTTCCTGGCGGCGCCGTCTTTCGCAGCGCCCTCCGACGCCCTTGCCCAGTGGGTACCAAATGGTTGGAAAGTCATCACCAACAACGCAGGAGACCTGAACCGCGACGGAATTGACGACGTGGTGCTTGTGGTTGAAGAAACCAATCCTGCCAATTTCAAAAAGAAGCCAGAGGGGTCTCTGGGACCGAACATCCTCAATTTGAATCCACGCCGTCTCATCATTCTCCTGGGGTCATCCAGTGGGCTGAAAGAAGTCCTACGCAGGGATGATCTGCTCCCTAGCGAGAATGCTGAAGATATGGATTGCTTGGCGGATCCACTAGCGAACGGTGGTGTATCGATTGCGAGAGGCAATCTCGTCATCGAATTACAAGATTGGCGAAGCTGCGGTAGCTATGGCGTGGTGAACGAAAAGTTCACTTCCGGCACTCAGGGCACTCGGTTTCAACTTATTGGTTATGACCGCTCTGAGTCCTCCCGTAGCACTGGCGAAAGATCCGAGTACAGCACCAATTATCTGACGGGCAAGAAGAAGACAACGACGGGATTGAATGACTTTAGGGACTTCAAGGCAGCGGTTTCTTGGAAGAGGGTTCCGTCCAAGAGGGCTTTCTTCTTGAACGAAATCTTCCTCCATTGCGACGCAGCTGATCCAGCGCAAAAGGACAATTGGTGTCAGTAGCCATGTTCCATATGCCCAACCCATCGGTCAACGGACGCTGCGCGATGAAGCCGCGCAGCGCCGGTTACCTCAAACGTTGAGCTCCCGCCTTCAGCCGCCCCACTGGCCGCTTCAGGCCGGAACCGGCCGGAGCAGTCAATGGCGCTTTGAAAAATAGAGAACGCTCAACGCCCGAATCAACGCGCGGGACGTGCCAAGCACAAGACTACCTGGTCGAGGGAGCAACTAGGCGGGCACGCACAGTGGAGCCGGGCGGATGCCGGTCTGCACGTGGCCTCAAATCGAACAGTCAGCCGCAGGGGGCACAGGCGACAACAGATGAGGCACGACTACTATTCCTGAACTGCACTGATGTGACCTCCAACCACTCGCCACTGGCTTGACGGCTGTTTGTGCCAAACCCTCGTGTAGCGAAGCAATTGCGAGAACTCAGATCCGAGGTACTGCCCGGCGGTCTTCATGCGAACTGAGACGATTGCAAACGAATCGTGCATGCACACTTGCCTTTCTGAAGCGCTAAGTTCATGAAAGCGGATTGCGCCCGAACGGTGCGTTTGAAGATCCTCCTGCTTGCTAATCAACTGACCTTGGTGGGTAGTAAACAGTAGATCAGGCGAAATGAGTTCATCTAAAACACCCACATCTGAGTGAAGCATCGCGGTACGCAGGCGCTCTTCTGCTTCTATGATTTGAGCTTCGGCTTGAGTTTGCATCGGGTGACTTTCGAAAGCGCATGGGAGGCTTGGTCCGGCTTGCGGGGATAAGCCCTCTCAATGGAAAAACTATGCCGCGCCTGTGGCAGCGGGCGCATCTGGAGGACAGTGAGCCAAAGACGAACCACACCAGGGGCAATAACGGATGACAGTGCTGCTCGGTTCGACCCACCAACACGGCTGATTCTCTGGGCCCATCAAGCCATACCTCATTGCGAAGCCGGCTTTGGCACCATGCACGGCGTCAAACATCTCGGTACAACAGTACGCTTGAGACCCTTTTATCCATTCATATCGTTCTGGTTCCAGCTCCGATTTTCTCCACTGGAGGCAGGCAGTGCATTGCGACACGTGTTTGATTGCTGCACTCAGCTCAGCATCGGTGAATAAGGTCGAATCGACCTCCAGGCAATCATCCAATGCAAGACTTATCGCGGTTTGATCTCTTTGATTTGCATGCCAAGCAGTCTTGAGTACAAGGCGCGACGCAGCACACGCATGGGCTACTTTGGCAACAGCCGAAGGGCCAGTGCCGAGCAACTGTTTGTCTTTGCTGGAAAAACTCATATGAACAGCCAATTTCGAATTCGCAGGACCGAGTGTTCTTGTGTGCAGCCAGGTCATTTTTGCCTGCACTGTGGCAGGTAAAACCTCAATCCTGGTCGCAAGCAGCCACAGCGTTATCCCGATCTAGCAGTGGAACTAGATTGGGTTTCAAGCTAGTTGTTCACTAAAAAATATAGACGCGGCCTAGCTGCTTCCGTTGGCTCCCGCCCGAGACTACATGCGAAGGTACGCCAGCGAGACGTGATTTGGCGCAAGCCAGCTACTGGGTGGAACGGTTGCCTATCTGTGCGGCACATACCGCATCGCCACCGCTCCCGAGCTGAGTTCCAGCCGGTCCACAAGCTGCAAGTCCACATGCCGAGACAGCCCCGCGAGCAAGGTCGGCCCGTGGCCAGCGATCCGGGGGTGCACCACGAACTCGTACTCGTCGATCAAGCCCAGCTCGGCCAGCGCCAACGGGAGCTGCACCCCACCGACGAACAGCCCCTTACCAGGCTCCTGTTTGAGCTGCTGGACGGCCTTCCCCAAATCCCCGCGCAGGAGTTGCGCATTCCAATCGACCTGCTGCAGGGTGCTCGACACGACGTACTTCTTGGCCGCGTTGATCGCGCGGGCGAAGGGGTCTATCGAATCAGGCGCTTGCTCCGCCTCAGTCTGCTCCTGCGGCCGGAATGAGGTCTCCATCAGCTGATAAATCACCCGGCCGAAAAGCAAGGCATCGGCCCGCTCCAGGTTCTGAATCGCATGGCGATGCAGTTCTTCGTCTGCAGCCATGGCACGGTGGTCGCAGCAGCCGTCCAGGGTGACGTTGATGGAATACCGGAGGGGTCGCATGGGTTCTCCTTGGCTGGATGTTCGTTGTGTCTTTACAAAGACCTGGGCCGTGGAAGGTTAGGCGAAAAGCGCAGCTATGCCACGTTCACGGCGTGGCACGTGAAGGAACGCATGCCACGCTGAGCGACTGCAAGGCCGGCCTGCCGGCCGCGTCGGGCGTGCTCCGTGTTACCTATGTGGCAGCGCAGCACGCCATGTCCGGACCACAATGAAGGAACCCCTCCGCTGTGCCGACTGCCGAAGCGCGCCAGCCAACCCCTTACCGAAAGTGCCGCATGAACCACCACCCCATCCCCGCCACCGCGCTTCAGCTGCGCTCGCTCGTCC
>SDXZ01000255.1 GCA_004210805.1 Acidovorax sp. | reverse complement strand
GCAGCGCCGTGTTCCGCAAAGTCTCACAGGGGTGGTGCGCGGGGGGGGACTCGAACCCCCACACCATTGCTGGCGTCAGGACCTAAACCTGGTGCGTCTACCAATTTCGCCACCCGCGCAGTTCTACAAACAAACAGGCGGCAACCGGAGCTGCCGCCTGTGTGAAATCGGTCAACCTTCTATTTTACCCTGATGCGGGCAGGGTGGGAATCAAGCCCCTCCAAGAAGCTCCGGAGCGGGACGTTTGACGCGGAACCAGGCCGCGTACATCGCGGGCAGCGCCAGCAGGGTCAGCACGGTCGCAACGACCAGGCCGCCCATGATGGCCACGGCCATCGGGCCCCAGAACACGCTGCGCGACAGCGGGATCATGGCCAGAACCGCAGCGGCGGCTGTGAGCACGATGGGTCGCAGCCGGCGCACGGCCGATTCCACGATAGCGTCCCACGCCGGCACGCCCCGGGCGCGGTCCTGTTCGATCTGGTCGATCAGGATCACCGAGTTGCGCTGGATCATGCCCATGAGCGCGATCACGCCCAGCAGCGCCACAAAACCGAAGGGACGATTGAGCAGCAGCAGTGCGGCCGAAACCCCAGCGATCCCGAGGAACCCGGTGATGTACACCAGGAATGCCCGGCTGAAGCTGTGCAACTGCAGCATCAGCAACGTGAACACCAGGAACAGCATGACCGGAACACCCGCCACGATGGAGCTGGTGCCCTTAGAGCTCTCCTCCACCGCGCCTGCCACTTCGATGCGGTAGGCACTCTGCCCTGCCGCGTGCCATTTATCCTCAATCACCTTCAGGGCCGGCTGCAGCGCCGCCGTCACGGTCGCGCCCTGCAGGCCTTCAGTCACGTCGCCCTGCACAGTGATGGCGTAGTCGCGGTTCTCGCGCCACATCACGCCCGGCTCCCAGGTAAACACTGGCTTGGCGATCTGCGTGAGCGGGATCGACTTGCCCGACGCCGTGGGCAGATAAGCGTTGGCGATGTCGGTGATCGCGTTGCGCTCGTCCAGCGGCTGGCGCAGCACGATGTCGATCAGCTTGTCGCCCTCGCGGAACTGGCCCACCTGCGTACCCGACAGGATGGTCTTGGAGGCCTGCGCAATCGACTGGCTCGTCACGCCCAGTGCGCGCGCCTTGGCCTGGTCGACCTCCAGGCGCAGCACCTTCACGGACTCGTTCCAGTTGTCGTTCACGCCGCGCATGTCGGCGTTCTGGCGCAGCACGGCCTTGACTTCATCGGCGCGGGCACGAAGCACCAGCGGCTCAGGTCCCACCACGCGGAACTGAACCGGATATGGCACCGGCGGCCCGTTGGGCAGCAGCTTCACGCGGCCGCGCACTTCAGGGAACTCCTCGGCCAGCAGCGCGGGCAGCTTCACGCGCAACGATTCGCGCACCTTGAGGTCCTTGGGCAGCACGATGAACTGCGACACATTACTCTGCGGAAAGACCTGGTCGAGCGGCAGGTAAAAACGCGGCACGCCCGAACCGACCCAGGTGCTGACTGACGTAACGCCCGCCTCGGCCATCAGGCGCTGCTCCACGCGCTTGGTGACTTCTTCATTGCCCGCGAAAGACGTGCCTTCCGGGAACCAGATGTCCACCAGAATCTCGGGCCGGCTCGAATCCGGGAAGAACTGCTGCTGCACCTTGCCCATGCCCACAATGCCCAGCACGAAGATCAGGATGGTGAGCCCGATGGTGATCCAGCGGTGCAACACGCACCAGTTCACCAGACGGCGGAACACGCGGTAGAACGGGCTGTCGAAAACCTCGTGCGCGCCCTCGGCGGTTCCGTGGTGCTCCTGCGCATGCAACACGTGTTCGGGCACCTTGAGCAGCAGAGTACCCAGGTAGGGCACAAAGTACACCGACACGATCCAGCTCAACACCAGCGCGATCACGGTCACGGCGAAGATGGCGAAGGTGTACTCGCCCGTCGTCGACTTGGCCAGGCCGATGGGCAAAAAGCCCGCCGCCGTGATCAGCGTGCCCGTGAGCATGGGCATGGCGGTGATCTCGTACGCGAAAGTGGCGGCGCGCACCTTGTCGTAGCCCTCTTCGAGCTTGAGCACCATCATCTCGACCGCAATGATCGCGTCGTCCACCAGCAGACCCAGCGCGATGATGAGCGAGCCCAGCGAAATCTTGTGCAGGCCGATGCCCCAGTACCACATGGCCAGAAAGGTCATGGCCAGCACCAGTGGAATGGTGATGCCCACCACCATGCCCGGGCGCGGGTCGATGTACCAGCGCTTCCACAGCGGCTGTTTGCCAGGGCGCTTGTGCAGGCCCAGGGCGATGAAGCTCACGGCCAGCACGATGACCACGGCCTCGATCAGCACCTTGACGAATTCGTTCACCGAGGTGGCCACTGCCGTGGGCTGGTCCTGCACGTTGACGAGCTTCACGCCCGCTGGCAGTACCCCGGCTATCCGGTCGGTGGTGGTGTGCAGCGCCTTGCCCAACGCAATGATGTCGCCGCCCTTGGCCATCGACACGCCTAACGCGATCACTTCGCGCCCTTGGTGGCGCACCTTCACGGTAGCGGGGTCGACGTAGCCGCGCTTGACCTCGGCGATATCGCCCAGGCGCAGTTGCGCCCCTGAAGGCCCACGGATGGGCATCGCGGTGAGGTCCTCCACAGCGTTGAACTGACCCTCCACACGCACCTGGACCTGGTCCTGCGGCGTCTGGATGGCGCCGGCGCTCTCCACGGCGTTCTGCTGGCCCAGCTGCGCCAGCACCTGGTTCATGTCCAGGCCCAGCTGGGACAGGCGTTTTTGCGAGATCTCGATGAAGAGCTTCTCGTCCTGGGCACCAAACAGCTCGACCTTGGCCACATCGGGCACGCGCAGCAGTTGTTGGCGCGCGTCATCGGCAAATTGCTTGAGCTCGGCGTAGCTGAAGCCTTCGGACTCCAACGCGTAGATCACACCGTACACATCACCGAAATCGTCGTTGAAGAACGGGCCCTGGATGCCCTGCGGCAAGGTGTAGCGCATGTCGCCGACCTTCTTGCGCACGCTGTACCAGACGTTGGCCACATCACCCGGTTTGGAAGAGTCCTTGATCTGGAAAATGATCTGCGACTCGCCGGGCTTCGAATAACTGCGGATCTTGTCCGCGTACGGCACCTCTTGCAGCGTGCGCTCAAGCTTGTCGGTGACCTGCTCGGCCACCTGCTGCGCCGTGGCGCCCGGCCAGTAGGTGCGCACGACCATTGCACGGAAGGTGAACGGCGGGTCCTCGTCCTGCCCCAGCTGAAAGTAGGCCGCAAAGCCCAGCAGCATCAGCACCAGCATCAGGTAGCGCGTGAGCGCGGGATGGTCGAGCGCCCACTTGGAGAGGTTGAACCCCTCTTTGGGTTGTACTTGCGTCATGGCAACGGCCTTCAGTTGGCGCTCGCCGGGGCGGCAGGAGCCACGGCAGCGGCAGTGGCATCCACCGGCGCGGGGATTGCTACAGTATTAGTAGCTGTCTGCGCTTTACTGACAGGCGCTGAGGCCACTTTTGGCTGATAAACCAGCACCTTCTGGCCGGGCGAGAGCACATGCACGCCCGTAGCCACCACCTGCATCCCGGGCGTGAGCCCGCCTGCCACCACAGCCTCGTTGCCGTCGGCCGTGGCGATCTGCACCACATGCGATTTCACGGTGCCGCTCGCGGCGTCGTACAGCCACACGGCGGTGGCCTGGCCTTCCTGGCGCAGTGCGCTGGTGGGCAGCTTGATGGCGGGGACGCCCGCGTGGTTCAGCACCTTGGGTTTGACGTACACGGTGGAGCCCAGGGGGGGTACATCAGCGCCCTCGATGGCCACCTTGACCTGGTAAGTGCGGGTCGAGGCGTCCGCACTGGCGGCCACTTCGCGCACGCGGCCCAGCAGCTCGGCACCGCCAGACCAGCCGCGCACCGCCACTTCGGAGTCCGGCGCGATCGCCGTCACCTTGTCTTCGGGCACCGCAAACACCACGTCGCGTGGCCCATCCTGTGCAATACGCACCACGGGCGTGCCGGCTGACACCACCTGGCCCGGCTCGGCATCAATGCCGGTGACCACGCCCGACACATCGGCGATCAGCGTCGTATAGGCGGCCTGGTTGCCTTGCGATGACAGCTGCGCGCGCGCCTGGTCCAGCGTCGACTGCGCGGCCTTCAGGGTCGCGTCGCGGCGCTCCAGCTCGGCGCCGCTGATGAAGTTCTGGTCCTTGAGCGCCTGGTAGCGCTTGTAGTCGGCCGCCGCCAGGTCGCGCTGCGTGGTGGCCGATGCCAGTTGTGCACGCGCTGCATCAGTCGCCAACTGGTAATCCTTGGGATCGAGCTGGGCCAGCACCTGCCCGGCGCGCACATGCTGGCCGAGTTCCGCCTGGCGCTTGACGATCTTGCCCGCCACCCGAAAGCCCAACCGCGACTCGACGCGCGCACGCACCTCGCCGGAATACTCCAGGCTCGACTGCAACGCCCCCACGCCCACCGTGAGCAACTTGACCGAGCGCACCGGCGCTTCGGGCGGCGCGGGGCGTGAGCAGGCGGCGAGCAGCGCTACGCTGGCCAGCACCAGCAGGGGCCTGCTGAGCCAAGAAGAAGACCGCTGGGCGGAGGGATTGCGCATGGGAGATCCGGTGAAATTGATGGAGCTGCGGAAATGGCACGCAAAACGCAGGCCTGGGGATCCTCTGCACGAATCGAGCGGTAAATGTGCGCTGCTGATCAGGATGGGCTGCTATGCGCAAAGCACAGCAATAGCCGAGCTATTGCGAGCATTTGCAACGCAGCAGACCGCCCAAGAGCGCAGATGCACACGGCGCGGCGATTCGCACTGAGGATCCCTAGGAGCCTGCGTCACATGGCGAATACCGATCAGCCCCCTTGCCTCAGGACGTAATTCTTATTTAATGACTGACCGGTTAGTAATCTATGAGAACCGCCCCCGTCTTGTCAAGCGACAATTCGGGGTGTGAACGACCGCCCCAGCCC
>SDXZ01000254.1 GCA_004210805.1 Acidovorax sp. | reverse complement strand
AACTGCGTGGGGTCGTACGCAATGCGGTACTCCACGCCTTCGGGCATGTTCTTCTGGATCTCGTCCATGGTCTTGCGCACGTTGGACGAGATGTCCAGCGCGTTGGAGCCCGGCGCCTGGAACACGCCCATGCCCACGGCGGGGTCGTTGTTGAGCAGCGAGCGCAGCGAGTAGTCGGCAGCGCCCAGCTCCAGGCGGGCGATGTCGCGCAAACGCGTCACCGCGCCGTCGGCACCGGTCTTGACGATGATGTCGCCGAACTCTTCTTCGGTCTGCAGACGGCCCTGTGCGTTGATGGACAGCTGCAGGTCCACGCCGGGCAGTCCGGGCGATGCGCCCACCACGCCAGCGGCGGCCTGCACATTCTGGCCGCGGATGGCGGTGACCACATCACTGGCCGAGAGGCCGCGCTGCGCGACCTTTTGCGGGTCGAGCCACACCCGCATGGAGTAGTCGCCGCCGCCGAAGATCTGTACCTGGCCTACGCCGCCGATGCGGGCGAGGCGGTCCTTCACATTGAGCACCGCGTAGTTACGCAGGTAGTCGATGTCGTAGCGGTTGTTGGGCGAGACCAGGTGGACCACCATGGTCAGGTCCGGCGCGCTCTTGACGGTGGTGACGCCCAGACGGCGCACTTCCTCGGGCAGGCGCGGCTCGGCCTGCGAGACGCGGTTTTGCACCAGCTGCTGGGCCTTGTCGGGGTCGGTGCCCAGGGCAAAGGTCACCGTCAGCGTCATCACGCCGTCGGTGGTGGCCTGGCTGCCCATGTAGAGCATGCCTTCCACGCCGTTGATGGATTCCTCCAGCGGCGTGGCCACAGTCTCGGCGATCACCTTGGGGTTGGCGCCCGGGTACTGTGCGCGCACCACCACGGAGGGCGGCGCGACTTCAGGGTATTCGGAGATGGGCAGACCGCGCAATGCGATGAGCCCCCCGAGGAAGATGAGCACCGACAGCACCCCGGCAAAGATGGGGCGGTCGATGAAGAAGCGGGATAGATTCATGGATGCAAAAGGCTCAAGTTGGTTCACCCCCTGAGTCGCTGCGCGCCTTCCCCCTCTCCTTCGGGAGGGGGACACCCCCAGCGCGGCGGGGCGGCCCTTGCGCGGGGATGCTGGCGAAGTCACGCCCGTTGCACAGGCTCAGGAGACGCGCAGCGTTAGGGAACTGAAAGGTCTTCAGACGGCAGGCGACTTGGTGTTGTTCTTGGCTTCCTTGCGGTCACCCGCAATTTCGGCCTTGGCGGTCATGGGGACCGACTGGGGCGCCACCACGGCACCGGGGCGCACGCGCTGCAGGCCGTTGACGACGATGTTCTCGCCCGCCTTCAGGCCGGACGTGACCACGCGCAGGCCGTCAATCGGCGCGCCCAAGGTGACTTCGCGGTATTCGGCCTTGTTGCCCTCGCCCACCACCATCACGAACTTCTTGTTCTGGTCGGTGCCCACGGCACGCTCGTTGATCAGCAGGGCCTGGGTGTCACGCGCCTGGCCCATGCGGATGCGGGCGAACTGGCCGGGGATGAGTGCGCCGTCGGCGTTGTCGAACACGGCACGCACGCGCACCGTGCCGCTTTTCGCGTCCACCTGGTTGTCAATGAGCTGCAGCCGGCCGGCGTGGGGTGTGCTGCCTGATGTGCCGGTGCCCATCTGCACAGGGATGCGCTCGATGAGCTGGCGCGCGCTATTGCCGCGCTGACCGCTTTGCAGGTCGGCCAGCGCTTTGACCACGACTTGCTCATCGGTATCGAAGCTGGCGTAGATGGGGCTCACGGACACCAAGGTGGTCAGTACCGGCGCGCCCGGGCCTGCGGCCACCAGGTTGCCGACGGTGACTTCGATGCGGCCCACGCGCCCGGCGACGGGCGCGCGAACCTGGGTGTAGCCGAGGTTCAGCTTGGCGGTCTGCAACGCGGCCTGGGCGGCGCGCAGGTTGGCGTCGGCTTCGCGCTGGGCGTTCAGGCGTTCGTCGTGCTCGCGCTGGGCAATGGCGCGTTCTTCGAGCAGGCGTGTGGCCCGCTCCATTTCGCTGCGGGTGTACGAGACGCGGGCCTGCGCGGCCCCCACCTGAGCTTCGGCGCGGTCGACCTCGGCGGCGTAGGGTGCCGGGTCCACGGTCACGAGCAGGTCACCCTGCTTCACCAGCGAGCCTTCGCGGAAGTGCACGGCCTGCACGGCCCCGGAAACGCGTGGGCGCACGTCCACACGCTGCACGGCTTCGAGTCGGCCGGAGAACTCGTCCCACAGCGAGATGTCTTTTTGCACCACTGCGGCCACCGACACGGGCATGGCGGGAGGCGTTGCGCCTTCGCCGTTAGCCTGCGCGGTAGGTGCCTGGAAGACAAGGATCAGCGCGGCAACGGCAGCCGTCACGGCGGTGGCCACGGTGGCCAGGCCCAGGGGGCGGCTCTTGGAGAGTGGATTGGAGTTCATGGTCATTTCAATCAGTGTTGGGGGCCGCCTCGCGGGCAGGCCGGTGAATGTTTTCTGCCACGCCCCACGGGCAGCAGGCGGTGGCTTGCCAGGGTTCAGAGCAAGGCGGATAGCAGTCTGGGCAATGACACGGTGGAAAGGTCAAGGCCCAGGTGGCACGCCACCGGCTTCTTCGCACGCCAACGTCAGAAGACGCAGCAGCGCAGGGCGGTGTGACAGCAGGAGCTGCGCGCCCCTGAAAAATTCGGTGTGTTGTTCACGTTGTTATTTCCTCCGTATCGTTGACATCAATGGCCCTGCCAGCCGTCCTGCCCCTCACGGGCCCGGCTTGCAGAAATGAACAGGCAAAGCCTCTCCCTCCGGCATGGCATGCCAGAAAAATCAGCGTTGAAAACCAGGTGGTCGGTAAAGAGGCTGCAGTATCGAACCTCAACTTAAGTTGAGGTCAACACCTTTTTGCAGCCGAGCTTCTCAAGAAGGCACCGGACATCGGGTGGCTTCAAAGAACAGGCGAAATTGCTCTTGTGCTGCGGCAGCACAAGGGCATTCGTGCTCACCGGTCTGCAGCAGGGCATCGGGCCACTGCGCAGCCTTGGCAAACACGTGGCAGGTCACCGCCAAGCCGGCGGCGTCGAGCCGGGCTGCATACGCCACGGCTTCGTCGTGCATGGGGTCGGTGTCGCCCACCAACACCAGCGTGGGCGGCAGACCAGCCAGGCGGCGCGCGGCTCCGGGCACGGCATAGGGGTGTTCGGCATCCCGCGGGCCGCGCAAGAAATTGCGCCAGCCTTCAGACCATTTGCAACCGGTGGCGGGGCCCGTGGCTTCGCGCAACGAGGCCGTGCCCACACAAGGGTCCAGCATGGGGGACAACAAAATCTGGCCGGCCAGCGGCGGGTGCGACTGGTCGCGTGCCATCAGGCCCACCGCGGCGGCCAGATTGCCGCCGGCTTCTTCACCCGCCAGGTACACCAGGGCGCCCTGCCCGCCCAGCTTGACCCGATTGCGGTGCACCCACTTGAGCACGTCATAACCGGTATCTACAGGCTGGGGGAAGGGCGTGAGTGGATAGGCCACCGACACCACCACGGCGCCTGCGCATTCCAGCAGCGACGCCACCGTGCAACCATTGTCCAGGTCGCCCGAGGTGAATGCGCCACCGTGAAAATGCACGACCACGGGCGACACCTTGCCCGTCTTCTTGCGGCCATACATGCGCACGGCCACGTCCTGGCCGTTGGCCACCTCAATGGTGGAGTCGGCGCACACGGACGACGCCTTGGACACCTTGTCAGGTGCGGCGGCGGACTGCGATGTGGAAGATGGCAAGGACGGATGGTCGGGCTGCATGGCATGTACCCAGTGAATTGAGGATGAGTGAAATGTAGTAGCTTGCGCCTTCGGGATAAACAGGCCAAACACCACTGCACTGTTTCCAAAAGCTCAACAATCGGGGGGCGGCCCGCGTGTGAGAATTCCTCAGCACCCACTGGTGGGTGCTGCAGTTTCAGATTTCAAGGAGAAGCCATGGACCAAATACAGGCCATGCGCATATTCGTGCGGGTGGTGGAGGCCGGCACGTTCACCCGGGCGGCAGATTCATTGTCGTTGCCCAAGGCCACCGTCACCAAGCATGTGCAGGCGCTGGAGGAGCGCCTGCGCGTGAAGCTGCTCAACCGCACCACGCGCCGCGTGACGGTCACGCCGGACGGTGCCGCCTACTATGACCGTACGGTGCGCCTGCTGACCGACCTCGACGACATCGAGGCCAGCATGACCAACGCGCGCGCCAACCCGCGTGGACGGCTGCGCATCGACGTGGGCACGTCGGTGGCGCAATTGCTGCTGATCCCGCACCTGGCGGATTTCCACGCGCGCTATCCCGACATCCAGCTGGATCTGGGCGTGAGCGACCGCATCGTGGACCTGATCGGAGACAACGTGGACTGCGTGATCCGCGGCGGCGAGCTCAGCGACCAGTCGCTGGTGGCCCGGCGCATCGGCAATCTGGAGTTCATCACCGTGGCATCGCCCGACTACCTTGCGCGACGGGGTACGCCGGCCCACCCGCTGGAGATCGAAGAGAAACACACCAGCCTGCTGTATTTCTCGCCCCACTCGGGCCGGCACTATCCGCTGGAATTCCGCAAGGATGCCGAGTCCATCGACATCACCGGGCCCTACCAATTGAGCGTGAACGAGGCCAACGCATACGTGACGTCGCTGATGGCGGGCCTGGGCATCGGGCAGATCACGAGCTTTCAGGCCGAACGCCACCTGCAGAGCGGGGCGCTGGTGCAGCTGCTGCCCGAGTGGACCCAGCCCCTGCTGCCGGTGTACGTGGTGTACCCGCCCAACCGCCACCTGAGCGCCAAAGTGCGTGCCTTTGTGGACTGGGCGGCCGAGTTGTTCCAGCGCGAAGCCCACATGCAGCGCACCACCTGAAGCGGACCAAGGCGCGGGCCCTGGCGCCGAAGCGGCCGGCCCCAGGCGATATGCTTGCGCCATGACCGCGACACCGCGAGCATGGCGAAAGGCAGGCCTGCAGCGGCGGCAATTGCCAGCCTGCC
>SDXZ01000399.1 GCA_004210805.1 Acidovorax sp. | reverse complement strand
GGGACGCATCCTGTCTCTGGCACCGCCTCCTTTCCCACGAGAACACGGGCTGCCGGCAATTTGGCTCACCAGCCGCCGCGCCGGCCCATGGGACAATCTCACCCCATGACCCCACAGCAATACGTACAGCAAAAAGCCGTGGCCTCGGGCAGCAGCTTCTACTACGCCTTCCTGTTCCTGCCGGCGCCACGCCGCGCCGCGATCACGGCGTTTTACGCGTTCTGCCGCGAAGTGGATGATGTGGTGGACGAAGTCTCCGACCCGGGCGTGGCCCGCACCAAACTCGCCTGGTGGCAGGCCGAAGTGGCCAAGTCCTATGCCGGCCAGCCCACCCACCCGGTGATGCAGGCGCTGATGCCGCACACGGCCGAATACGGCATCGAGCAACGCCACCTGCAGGCCGTCATCGACGGCTGCCAGATGGACCTGGAGCAGACGCGCTACCTCGACTTTGCAGGCCTCAAGGGCTACTGCCACCTGGTGGCGGGCATCGTGGGCGAGGTCACGGCGCGCATCTTCGGCCAGACCGACGAGCGCACCACGCAATACGCCCACACCCTCGGCCTGGCCTTCCAGCTCACCAACATCATCCGCGACGTGGGCGAAGACGCCATGATGGGCCGCATCTACCTGCCCGTCAGCGAACTGCAGCAGTTCGACGTGAAGGCGCACGAGATCCTGAAGCGCACCTACTCCGACCGCTTCACCGCGCTGATGCGCTTTCAGGCCGAGCGTGCGCACCGCCTCTACGACGAAGCCCTGGCCCTGCTACCCGCTGCCGACCGCCGCGCGCAAAAGCCCGGCCTCATGATGGCCAGCATCTACCGCACGCTGCTGCGCGAGATCGAGCACGAGAACTTCCAGGTGCTGCACCAGCGCATCCGCCTCACCCCCCTGCGCAAGTTTTGGCTGGCGTGGAAGGTGCAGGCCCTGGGCCGGATGTGAGCGCGTCCCCTCCATCTGAACGACTGGAAGTACTGAGATGAAAGTCGCCGTCATCGGCGCCGGCTGGGCCGGCATGGCTG
>SDXZ01000053.1 GCA_004210805.1 Acidovorax sp. | reverse complement strand
GGATGTGGCGTGGGTGGCAGGCGGGGCGGCCAGGGCGGTGTCGTGCATGGGTTTTCCTCGGGTGGGCGTTCAAATTTCTGTGACGCCTGCAGTCTGCGCCGCAATACCTGCCAAGGCGTGGCAGGTATTTGGGATATCTTTGGGACACCCGCTTCCCACGTAAACGCTCCACCCACTTCCCATGCGCGCCAGCCGCCTGCTCTCCCTTCAGATGCTGCTCGAAACCCAGGGCCGCATGAGCGCGCAGGCCCTGGCCGATGCGCTGGAGATTTCGGTGCGCACGCTCTACCGCGATGTGGACCAGCTGAGCGCCGCCGGCGTGCCCATCTACGCTGAGCGCGGGCGCCATGGCGGGTTTGCGCTGCTGCCGGGCTGGAAGACCACGCTCACCGGGCTCACGCCGTCCGAGGCGCAGGCCGTCTTCCTGAGCGGCCTGCCCGGCCCCGCGCAAGACCTGGGCATGGGCGGTGACGTGGAGGGCGCGCGGCTGAAGTTGCTGGCGTCCCTGCCCGCGTCGTGGCGCGAAGACGCCCAGCGCGTGAGCGCGCGGCTGCACCTGGACCCCGTGGACTGGTACCGCGAGACCGAGCCCACGCCCCACCTGTCCGCGGTGGCCGCAGCGGTGTGGAGCGGCCAGCAGCTTGCGCTGCGCTATGAGAGCTGGGCCCGAACGGTGGAACGCACCGTGAGTCCGCTGGGCCTGGTGCTCAAGGCGGGTGTCTGGTATCTGGTGGCTTTGCCGACTGATCAGGCGCAAGCCAACGGCGACGGTCCAGGCGACGGCGGACCGCGCACCTACCGAGTCTCGAACATCCTGGCCGCTCAGCTCACCGACGCTCCAGTGCGCCGCCCCGGCAAGTTCGATTTACCAAGCTACTGGGCAGCATCCATCCAGCGGTTTGAGCAGGGCTTGTACACCAGCGAAGCCATGTTGCTGGCGACACCCGCGGGGCTCAAGGCGCTGAGGTCGCTCAGCAGTGCGGTGGCCCGCGCGGTGGCTACGGCCGGCCCATCGCGCCGCCAGGATGGGCGCGTGGCCGTGACGATCCCCGTCGAGTCGGTAGAGCACGCGTGCGGACAACTGATGCGGTTGTCGCCGCTGGTGGAGGTCGTGCGGCCCGCTGCCTTGCGTCGCGCGCTGGTGGACCGTGTCCGAGCTACCGCACGCCTGTATGGGATCGGTTCACCATGACAAAGGCGGCTATCTGCTATGTTAATGATAGCAAAAGGCGCCTGTGTGGCAAGCGCTGATCGGCAATATGGCTAGGAAGCCTGCCGCACCCGTGCAATGCCGGCAACGGTCAGCCGGCGCGCGTCAGGCCAGAGCCCGCGTTTTCAGCAAAGGAGTCGGCAGCGTCCGGCGTTGCGAGGGCCGAGCGTCGGTGGGCCCCGCGTGGCGCACGATGTGCGCCCGGGCTCCTGATTCGCCTTCGACGCGAAACACAGCCACCGACTCCACCAACCCGTGGGCTTGCTGATTCAGCGTGCTCGCGGCAGCGGCCATCTGCTCGACGAGTGCGGCGTTTTGCTGGGTGGCCTGGTCGAGCTGGGCCACGGCGCCGCCGATGTGCCCGATGCCCGTGCTCTGCTCCCGGGTTGCAGCGCTGATCTCGCCGATCAGGTCGGCCACACGCTTCACTTCGCTCACGATTTCCGTCATGGCCGAGCCGGCGGTGTGCACCAGCACCGAGCCGGTATCCACTTTCTGCACGCTGGCCTCAATGAGCGATTTGATCTCCTTGGCAGCGTGCGCGCTGCGTTGGGCCAGCGTGCGCACTTCACCGGCGACCACGGCAAAACCCCGGCCCTGTTCGCCGGCGCGGGCTGCTTCCACGGCCGCGTTCAGTGCCAGGATGTTGGTCTGGAAGGCGATGCCGTCGATCACGCTGATGATGTCGCTGATGCGGCGCGAACTGGCGGTGATGTCGCTCATGGTGGTGACGACCTGTGCGACGACCGTGCCGCCGTGTTCTGCCGCGGCGCGTGCGGCCGATGCGAGTTGGCTGGCCTGGTGCGCGGTGTCCGAGTTTTGCTGCACGGTGGCGGTCATTTCCTCCATGGAGGCAGCGCTTTGCTGCAGGCTTCGGGCCTGCTGCTCGGTGCGGTGCGACAGGTCGGTATTGCCGTTCGCAATTTCCTCGGAGCCCGCCTCAATGGCGGTGGCAGACGAGCGCACGCGGCCGACGATATCGGCAAGGGCCATCTGCATCTCGCCCAATGAAGCCAGCACGCTGCTGGCCGGCGCTGCGCCGCTGCCGGGGACAGGGCCGAGGTCGCCCGAGGCGACGCGGCGCGCCGCAGCACTGAGCTCAACCGGGTCTGCGCCCAGCGAACGCATGAGGCTGCGGTTGATCAACGTGGCCAGGGCAATGGCTGTCAGTATCGACGCGATGGCCGTTGCAATGAGCGTCAGGCGCTTGCTGCTGAATTGCTCGGCCGCGTTGCGAATCTCCCGCTCGCCCGAGGCAGTGATGAACTGGGTGTACTGCGACGTTGTCCCGATCAGCTGTTTGAGCAGGGGCTGGCATTCCGCGTTCATCTTGGCGATGGCCTCGTCCTTCTTGCCGGCCAGCGCCAGCGCCACGATGTCCAGCGCCACCGGGCCGTAACGCGCCTCAATGGAATTCAGCTTCTCGAACAGATCGCGCTCTTCGGCCGGGGTCTCGCTGGACTCGCCCAGTGCACGCTTGAGCATGGCCATGCGTTCCTGAACGCGATCATGCGCCGCTTTGACGGCGACGGTTTCGGCGCGGATGTCCTCCTCGCCGGTCAGCAGGATCAGGTTGCGGGCCGCAATGGCCCGTGCGCTGGCCGCCGCACGCACGTCGCGCGCAAGGCTTCCCCGGCTGAACTCGTCACTCACGAACTTTTGAAATTCGCTCTGGGCGGCGCCCAGGTGACGGATCGACAGAACAGAGACTCCAATCAAGATCGCAATGAGCACTGAAAAGGCAATCGTCAATTTGTGGGTGACGCTTTGGTTATGGAAGTCCATGATTTCTGGAGAGTTGTAGGTGGCCGGAACCACAAATGCAAAAGCTTCAGGCCGAAAACATGACTGATCAGTCTTTTTATGACCTGATGTATCAAAATGTGAATTATACGTTGTGATGGCTGAGTGCGCTCCGTCGCATTAGGTGACCCTCTCTGCAGCAGGGCCACATTCGTTACGTGCCCTCCAAACCGATTGAGGCCGTTTTCCGGGGCCGTGAACTTCGCGAAGCGAACAAAAAAGGGGCGGGCGATGCGTTCGCGCGCCGCGGGGTCTGGCCGCGACTTTGTTGTCGAGCGGGAAGTCTGCCGCGCCAGACCTAGAGCCCGCGCGCCACCATATCCAGCAGCCGCTGGCCCAGCGTTTCCATCAGCGGCATGGGCGTGCCGCGCAGCGGGCCGTCGATGGCGAGCAACGCCATGCCGTGCACGGTGGACCACGCCAAGTACTCGGCGCCCGGCCGGCGCTCGGGCGGCAGTGCGCCGGCGGTCACCAGGTCGTCGAGTGCCGCGCTCAGGTGCTGGAATGGGTTAAGCCCTGTGGCGCCGCCCATCGCTGGGTCGGGATCGTGCTGCACGGTGAAGCGGCCGCCAAACGCGGTGCGAAACAGGCCCGTTTCGGCGTGCGCAAAGCGCATGTAGCCCGCACCCACGGCGCGCACCTTGGCGTGTGCCTGCTCGGTGGGCGTGCCCGTCTCAGGCACCTGGGCCAGTTCGGCCTCCATGAAGTGCGCGGCAGCCGCCACGGCCGCTGCACGCACGGCGCCCAGCAGGTCGTCGCGGTTGGCAAAGTGGCGGTAGGCGGCGTTGGGGGCCACGCCCGCGCGGCGGGTGGCCTCGCGCAGCACCACGGCGTCGGGGCCGCCCTGGCGGGCCAGTTCAATGCCGGCATCCAGCAGCGCCCGGCGCAGGTCGCCGTGGCGGTAGGTGTTGCGCGGGGCCGGGGGGCGGGCGGCGGACGCTGTTCCGCTTTGGGCCGTCGTGTTGCGGGTGGTTACGGACATGGCAAGGGGAGATGTGGACACTGTCCATTATCTTTGCTATTGTTTGTGGACGGTGTTCACAATTGCGCGCCGACCCGCTTTTATTTTTGCAAATCCATCCCGAGGAGATCCCATGAGAGTCGAGTCGTATCTGATGTTTGAAGGGCGCTGTGAAGAGGCGCTTGAGTTCTACCGCAGCGCCCTGGGCGCCAGGATCGGCATGCTCATGCGCTACAAGGACAACCCCGAGCCCGCAGCAGGCCAGGGTTGCGCAGACGGCACCGGCCCGGGCCCCGCGCCCGAGATGGTGATGCACGCGGAGTTCTCTGTGGGTGACACCAAACTCCTGGCCTCCGATGGAATGGGATCGGGCAAAACCCGGTTCGAAGGCATCTCTCTGGCGCTCAGCCCGGCGAGCGAGGCCGAGGCCAAGCGGCTGTTCGATGCGCTGGCCGATGGGGGCCAAATCCAGATGCCCCTGACCAAGACGTTCTTCTCCCAAGCCTTCGGCATGGTGGCAGACCGTTTTGGCGTGCCATGGATGGTGGTGGCCCCGGAATGAGCAGCCAGGCACTCCAGACGGCCGCAGGTGCGGACACGGATACCGGCATGGCCACACTCGCGCTCTACGGCCACCCTTTCTCGTCGTACACGCAGAAGGTGCTGGTCGCGCTGTACGAAAACGGCACGCCTTTCGAGTTGCGCAACCTGGACGCCGCCGCGCCCGGGGACCATGCCGCAGAGTGGCTGCGCCGCTGGCCCCTCGCCAAGTTCCCGGTTTTGGTGGACGGCGGGCGCACCGTGACGGAAAGCAGCATCGTCATCGAATACTTGCAGCTGAAGCACCCGGGACCGGTGAAGTTGATACCAGCAGACCCCGGGTTGGCGTTGGAAGTGCGGTTCATGGACCGGTTCTTTGACCTGCATGTGATGGCCCCAGTGCAACACGCAGTCAATGCTGCCTTGACCGGCGATGCCGCCAGGCGCGCGGAGGGCGTGGCATGGGCTGCGGACAACCTCGATCGCGCCTACGCATGGCTGGAAGGCCAATGGCACGGGCAGACCTGGGCGCAGGGTGCCGATTTCTCCCTGGCCGATTGCGCAGCGGCGCCCGCGCTGTTCTATGCCGATTGGACGCATCCCATCCCCGCCACCTACCCGCAGCTGCGCGCCTACCGTGCGCGGCTGCTGGCAAGGCCCTCGTTCGCGCAAGCCGTGGACGGTGGCCGCCCCTACCGCCACTACTTTCCACTCGGGGCGCCAAACCGTGATTGAGTGGACCGGCCACCCAGTCCATGGATAACCCCAAACAACCAAGGAGACCGACATGATGAATCCCGAACCCCATGCCATGCACCGCTGGCTGCAGCAGCTGCTCGGCGACTGGACCAGCGATGCCAACTGCGACCCCGCACCCGGCGGCTCCGCTCAGGAGCAATCCACCGGCTCCGAGCACGTGCGCGCCCTGGGCGACCTGTGGGTGCTGTGCGAAGGCACCGGCACCATGCCCGGCGGGGGCCAGGCCCGCATGCTGATGACGCTGGGCTACGACCCCGAGAAGAACGTGTTCCGCGGCACCTGGGTGGGCTCGATGATGACCCACATGTTTGTGTACGAAGGCACGCTCGATGCCGACCAGAAGGTGCTGACGCTGGAGACCGAAGGCCCCAGCTTCAAGGACGACGGCAAGACCGCCCGCTACCGCGACGTGATCACGCTGGTGGGCCCCAACGAGCGCACGCTCACGTCGTTTGGTGAGCAGCCCGACGGCAGCTGGAACCAGATGATGCAGGCGACCTATCGCCGCAAGTGATGGCAGGGCGGGCACCGGTCTGCTTGGTCGAGTGAATACGAGGCGCCCACCGTGGTGCACGTCGAATAGTCAGCCCAACAGGAGTCAAGACATGTCTTACATCGATGGTTTCGTGATCGCGGTCCCTACCGCCAACAAGCAGAAGTTCATTGAGCACGCGCGCCACTTCGACGCGATGTTCCTCGAACTGGGCGCCCTCCGTGTGATCGAGAGTTGGGGCGACGACGTTCCCGATGGCAAGGTCACCGATTTCCGCCGCGCGGTCCAGGCGACGGCGGAAGAGACCGTGGCCTTTTCGTGGGTCGAATGGCCGGACAAAGCCACGCGCGATGCGGGCATGAAGAAGATGATGGAAGACCCGCGCATGGACCCCACCATACCCGGCAACCCTCCCATGCCGTTTGATGGCAAACGCATGATCTTTGGCGGCTTTGAACAGGTGGTCGAAGTGAAGGCTTGAGCGGCCGTCGGCGTCGCGCAGCCTGCGTCCGCGCCACGGAGCAGCACTCTCCACTCGGCTCCTCGGTGCGATGCGCAAGCTGGCGTGGCAATTCTCGTTGAGCCCCGCACTGGGTTAGCCTGGTACGCTGCTTATGTGGTCTGCTTTGGGCTGAAAAAGCCCAGAGCGACCACATCAGATTCCTCCAAGGGTTCACTCCGCACTGAAATGCGTGTGAACTATGTGCATGGAATATCCAAATCGGCTTGTTAAAAGGTGCGTTTCTCTGACCGATATCACTGTCCTTAAAGGGGCGACCATCGCTTTCGATCTCGACGGAACCTTAGTCGATTCGGCCCCGGATTTGATTGCAGCGGTGAACTCAATCCTTATTGCAGAGGACTTAAAACCGCTAGCCTTCGAAGAAGCCCGGCCATTCATTAGCCGTGGTGCTCGCTGGCTATTGCAGTGGGGTATTGGCGGCGGCGGGGTGCCAGAGCCCGCCGCGCGCGCCGCGGCACTGTTCGATCGCTTTATCGCCCATTACAGCGCTCACATAGCCGATGAGAGTCATCCCTTCCCTGGTGTGATGGACGCGCTGAGCGTTCTGAAAGCAGCAGGTGCAAAGCTCGTCGTCTGTACCAACAAACCAACTGCCCTGTCGCACAGTTTGTTGACCAAGCTAGGTATGGTCGATCTGTTCGATGGCATCGTAGGCATTGACGCAGTAACAGCAGCGAAGCCGGATCCGGCTCATCTCATCAAAGCTGTGCAGGCCGTGGGTGGTGATTTAACACACAGCATCATGGTTGGGGATGCAGACACCGACGCGGGTACTGCACGTGCTGCAGGAACTCCGCTCATCCTGGTGGACTTTGGCTACACAGAAATTCCGGCTGTTGATCTTGCGCCGGACATTCTGCTGCACCACTTCGATGACTTGGTAGAGGCCTGCACCCACCTATTGAACAAGTCGCTTCCTGCTTTTCGCTCCGTGGGAACGTGAGTATCGAGCGTTGTTCAGGGGTCCTCTTCTGAACGGATACCCCGGCTTTAACGCCCGGATTAGCGGCCGCGCAAACGCTATCTCCGTCGGCTCGGGGCATGTCAGGAAAGCCTTTGAGCCGAATCTTCCCCAATCGCTCTGTCACTGCGCGAGGCGCGAAGCCCCCCCTCTGTCCTGCCTGCCGCACCGCACTGTTCCACCCGCCGCACTTCTGGTCAGGCACCATTGGCTCCATATTCCACAGGCATACCGCCCGATAGTGGCGGTGCACAACACGAGGAGCCTTCGTATGTCGTCGTCCACACCTCCTGCCACTACTGCAACCGCCGCCGTGGTGCCCATCGTGCGCGCCCAGCTGCTCGGCCCGCAGTGGCCCACCATGGACCCGTTTCTTTTTTGTGCCCACTGGACGACCGCCAGATCGGCAGCGACTTCAGCCGCAAGGACGGCTGGAGCATGTACCACGGCGACACCGTGCCGGGCTTTCCGGGCCACCCGCACCGTGGTTTCGAAACCGTGACGCTGGTGCGCAAGGGCCTCATTGACCATTCCGACTCGCTGGGCGCGGCCGCGCGGTTTGGCGGCGGCGATGTGCAGTGGGTCACGGCGGGCAAGGGCATCGTGCATTCCGAGATGTTCCCGCTGCTCAACGCCACCGAGCCCAACCCGCTCGAGCTGTTCCAGATCTGGCTGAACCTGCCCGCCCGCAACAAGATGGTGGACCCGCACTTCACCATGCTGTGGAACGAGCGCATCCCGCGCCTGGTGCACAACGACGCCGCAGGCCGCGCCACCACCGTCACCGTGGTGGCCGGTGCGCTGCCGGGCGCGCCCGATCCCCTGTCGCCGCCGCCCGAATCCTGGGCCTCGCAGCCCGAGGGCGATGTGGCCATCTGGACGCTGCGCATGGACCCGGGCGCCGAATGGACCCTGCCCGCCGCGCAAGGCGAAGGCACGCAGCGCATGCTGTATTTCTTTGTCGGCGACAGCCTGCGCATCGGCCCGCAGGACGTGGACCGCCACGCCGCGCTGCAGGTGCGCCCGCAAGAGGACTGGCTGCTGACCAACACGGGGCCCACCACCGTGGAATGTCTGGTGCTGCAGGGCCGCCCCATCGGCGAGCCTGTGGCGCAGTACGGCCCGTTCGTGATGAACACGCAGGCCGAGATCATGCAGGCCATGAACGACTACCGCCGCACCCAGTTCGGCGGCTGGCCCTGGGATGCGCAGGATCCGGTGCATGGCACCGAGGCGCGGCGGTTTGCGCGCTACCCCGGCCAGGCCGAGGAAGAGCGCCCGGCCGAGGCGGCAGCGGTGGTGCAGGGCTGAACACCTTCGCCCGGTGGGGTCGCCGGGGCGGCCCGGCCGGCGCCGGGCGGCTCGTGGACAATCCAGGCTTTCGATGCGCGCAGCGCTGCCAGGGCTCGGGCCCACGGGCATCGCGCTGCAGCCATGAGCACCACCATCACCAAAGACTCCGCCGTCACCATCACCTACAAGGTGACCACGCCCGAAGGCAAGCCGCTCGACGGCGGCAGCCTGGCCTACCTGCACGGCGGCTATGAAAACATCTTCCCCAAGGTCGAAGCTGCGCTCGAAGGCCAGACCGTCGGCTTCACCACCACGCTGCAACTGGCGGTGGAAGACGCCTTCGGCGTGCGTGACGAAGGCCTGGTGCGCACCATCCCCAAGAGCGAGTTCCCCCCGGGCGTGAAGGTCGGCGGCCAGTTGCAAGGCGTGGGCACCGACGGCCAGCCCGCGTTCTTCAACGTGGTCAAGATCAAGGGCCCCGAAGTGCACCTGGACGGCAACCACCCGCTGGCGGGCCAGGCGCTCACCTTCAGCTGCAAGGTCACGGCAGTGCGCGCAGCGAGTGCGGAAGAAATTGCCCACCGGCACGTGCATGGGGCGCACGGTCACCAGCACTGATCAAGGCAAGCAGCTCACCGCCGTGCACGACCCATGCGACTGATCCGGCACTCCGGGCGGGCCTTCTCGCTGCAAGACTTTCTCTCGGCCGAGGAATGCGCGCAGCTGGTCGAACTGGCAGAGGCGGGTGGCTTCAGCACCGCAGGCGTGCGCACCACCGGGGGGCCCAAGGCCATGCCCCTGGTGCGCAACAACGAACGCGTGATGGTCGAGGCGCCCGACTGGGTGGCGCTGCTGTGGCAGCGGCTCGGCCAGGTGACGCTGCCGACCGTGGGTGCGCAGCTGGCGCAGGGGCTTCCCAAGGATCTGCGGTTCTACAAATATTCGCCGGGCCAGCGGTTCAAGATGCACAAGGACGGCCCATGGATGGAGTCGGGCCGGACGAGCCAGCTGACCTTGCTGGTGTACTTGAACGAAGATTTTTCCGGTGGCAAGACCGACTTCAGAGAGTTTGTGGTGGAGCCGCGCACGGGCTCTGCCCTGCTGTTCATTCACGATACCTGGCACGAAGGCGCGGCGGTGACCGAAGGCACGAAGTACGTGCTTCGATCGGACGTGCTCTATGGCCCCGGTGATGCGGCGGCGGCGGCCTAACGAACGCCGTTGCAGCGTCCGCAATACCGTCCGAATCTCTGTGCGCCGCCAATGCGCTGTGGCCAGCGCGTCGCGCGGTTGGCGTCAACGGCCACCGAACGCTAGGGCGCCAGTGCGGCCTCGCCTCTGCGCCGGGGGATGAAGTCCGAGTCGAGCAACATCTCGATGCGGGCAAAAATCTCATGCCGCGAGAACGGCTTTTTCATGAAGTCGTCCGCGCCGATGCGGTTGGCGTAGAACTGCTCGGTGGCGTGCTCGTTGCCGCTGATCATGATCACGGGGATGTGCTGCCATTCAGGCATCTTGCGGATCGTGCGCAGCGCGTTGAACCCGTTCATGCCCGGCAGGATGATGTCGAGAAAAATCAGTTCGGGCGGGTCCTGGGCGATCAGGGTCAGGCCCTCTTCGGCGTCCGCCGCCGCGCGGGTGCTGTAGCCTGCCGAGCGCAACGCCTTGCGCAGCACGGCCACGACGGTCGGCGAGTCGTCAATGATCAGCACCCGGGTGCCCGCGCGCGCGTTGACGCGCTTGCGCTGGCGTCGCTCCACGGGCGCAGCGGCTTGTGCGGGGTGGGCTTCGGGCCGGTCTGTCGGCTTGCGCACACTGGCCAAAAGCCGGTCGAAGATACTCATGGTGCTGCCTCGGTTCTTTGTTTTGATGGGCGTCCGCCGGGGGGTGAATCCGGCGGTTGTCGACCGGACCGCCAAGCCCTGCCTGCGCTTTGCAGGGGCCGCGGGCGACTCGCACAGTCCGGTTCCACAGGGCGGGAGTATTCCAGATGCCGCGTGCCCGCCCGGCGCTGCCTGTGCCAAGCCTCCGTCCGCAGTAGGAACGCAGCCGCGTACCGAAGCTTCTGGGTCGAGGCGGGGCGCTATCAAAATTAATAGCAATCAGCGCTTTCTGGATCAGCGCTAGAGGCCAAAAACACTGAAAGTTTTAGCGGGACTGCCCGCGCATCAGCCCGCGCCCGCGCAGCACGGGTTCGGCGGCCAGCCGCTCCCGCGCAAATTCCACAAACGCCCGCACCTTGGCCGGCGCGCGGCGCCCGGCGGGGTAGACGATATGCACCGGGACCGGCGGTAGTTCGTAGTCGGCCAGCACCACGCGCAGGCGGCCGGCGCGCAGGCTGGCGGCGGCCTGGTAGGCCAGGCAGCGGGTCAGGCCCACGCCCGTTTCGGCCGCCGCAATGTCCACCTCGTTGCTGTTGCTGATCCACGCAAACTGCGGCTGGGCAGTGAGGTTGTCCTTGAACTTCCAGGGTGTCGGCGTGCGCGCGTCGACCGAGAAGCCGATGGCGCGGTGCGCACCCAGCTCGTTCGGGTGGTGCGGCTCGCCATGCTCTGCCAGGTACGCGGGCGAGGCCACCACCAGCCGGCGCAGCGCGCCCACCTGCACGGCCGTGAGGCCCGAGTCCGGCAACTGGGCAATGCGCACGGCCACGTCCATGTCTTCTTCGAGCAGGTGCACCAGCCGGTTGACGAACAGCGTGCGCACCTGCACACGCGGCTGCGCCTGCAGAAAGCCCTGCACGATGGGCGCCACATGCTGGATGCCGAACATCTGCGGCGCGGTGATGGACAGCAGGCCCTGCGCTTCGGCCTGGGCGCCGCTGGCGGCCTGCTCGGCCTCGTGCAAGTCGTTTAGCAGGGGCCGGCAGTCGGCCAGAAAACGCTCGCCCGCCTCGGTCAGCCGCACCCAACGCGTGCTGCGCTGAAACAGCAGCACCGACAGGCGCGCCTCCAGCGCCGCAATCGCACGCGTGACCGCCGCGGCCGAGCAACCAAGCCGCCGCCCCGCCACCGCAAAGCCGCCCGCGTCGGCCACCGCCACAAAGCAGCGCAGGGTTTCCAGATGGTCCATTGTTTCGGTGCGCGCAATTATGAAAGTCGCACTATCGCCATTCACAGCGTCGTGCGCAATAGATAAGGTCCGGGCTTGTACCAGTCACCCGCCTCAAAGGACGTTCCCATGACCCCCTCCCAACCCATCAAGCTCTACCGCATGGCCGTGTCGGGCCACTGCCACCGGGTCGAGCTGCTGCTGTCGCTGCTGGGCCTGCCCCATACGCTGGTCGAAGTGAACCTGCTGCGCGGCGAACACCAGCGCGCAGAACACCTGGCGCTGAACGCGCTGGGCCAGGTGCCGGTGATCGTGGACGGCAGCACTGTCTTGAGCGACAGCACGGCCATCCTCGTGTACCTGGCGCAGCGCTACGCCCCCGGCAGCGCCTGGATGCCGCAGGACCCGGCGGGTCAGGCGCTGGTGCAGCGCTGGTTCAGCCTGGCCGCGGGCCTGCTGGCGCCGGGCGTGGCGGCGCCGCGGTTTGCCGCCATCACCGGCCGCCCGGTGAGCGAAGCCGCCCAGGCCATCGGCCAGCGCCTGCTCACCTTCATGGAGGGCGAGCTGCAGGGCCGCACCTGGCTCCTGGGCGATGCGCCCACGCTGGCCGATGTTGCGATGGTGAGCTACATCTCGCAGGCGCCCATCGGCGGGTTGCCGCTGGCGGCCCACCCGCGTGTGGCCGCCTGGGTGGCGCGCATGGAGGCGCTGCCCGGCTATGTGCCACTGGCCGACCGCCTGCCCGAGGCCGCTTCGGCGGTACCTGCATGACGACCGAACCGCCACCTGCTGCAACCGCAACCGCAACCGCAACCGCTGCGGCCGCCTTCCACGCTGGCGAGCAAGCCCTGCAGGACCGCGTCGGCGTGCGCGAGCGCATGGCCGCCGTGGGCCCCCTGGTGCTGCGCGACCACATGCCCGACCAGCACCGGGAGCTGTTCGAACAACTGCCCACGCTGCTGCTGGGCGCGCTCGACGCCACCGGCCAGCCCTGGGCGACCATGGTGGCCGGCCCGCCGGGTTTTGTGCAGACGCCCGATGCGCGCAGCATGTGGATCGCCGTGTCCCCCGACGCAGCCGACCCGGCTCTCGCGCAACTGACACCGGGCGCGCCGGTGGGCGTGCTGGGCCTGGAGCCGCACACGCGCCGGCGCAACCGCATGAACGGGCGCGTGGCCACATTCGGCGCGCAGGGTCTGGGGATGGACGTGGCGCAAAGCTTTGGCAACTGCCCCAAATACATCCAGGCCCGCGCGCCCGGGCTGCGGGAGGTGGTGACGCCCCCCGCGCCGCCGCACACACTGGGCCCCGCGCTCGACGCCGCCGCGCTGGCGTTGATTGCACGCAGCGACACGATGTTCATCGCCAGCGCCTCGGCCGCACAGCCCGGCGCTGCGCGCAACGATGGCGTGGACGTGTCGCACCGTGGCGGTGAGCCCGGTTTTGTGCGGGTGGAGCACACGGCCGATGGCCTGGTGCTCTCACTGCCCGACCTGCCTGGCAACCTGTTCTTCAACACCCTGGGCAACCTCGCATTGCACCCGCTGGCGGGCCTGCTGTGGGTGGACTACGAGGGCGGCGGCCTGCTGCACGTGGCGGCCCGCGCTGAACTGCTTTGGGACGACGCTTCCCGTGCGCACTGGCCGGGTGCACAGCGTGTGTTGCGGCTCGTGGTGCAGGGCGGCGTCTGGCGCGCCCACGCACTGCCGTGGCGCTGGACGCCGGCGCAGGCTGCGCCGCAGTTCAGTGCGCTGCGGGCGCGGGCCGCGGGGTAGCAGAGGGGCTGTAGCGTGGAACTTGCCCGCCATGGTCGCTATGGACCTAAAAAGAGCTCGTGCTGGACCGCCAAAGCTGCCTGTCAGGCCTCAAAATCTGGCGTTTTCTTGGACTCCTATGCCACTTCACACGCTCACGCTTGCGCCGGACTTCAGGGTGCACAGCAGATATCTTGCCGTGGGCGAGCGAAGTGGTGCGACTGCATGACAAAGGCCACGCTGCACTACACCGACAAACTCGTGAGAAGCGCGGTAGCCGCGTTCTGGTGGCGAACCGTAGGCTGGAAGTTCATCGCTGCCTTTCTTTTTCTGGCGGCTTACTTCGCCTTCGCTGTAGCCACGGGCGTCAATTCCTGGACGACTGCAGCGCTGGGCGTCCTGCTGACCTTGGGCCTTGTACTGCTTGTTGCGCTGTACGTGTTTCATCTGCGCGGCTCGCTCACACGGTTTCGTCGGATGCGGGTGAAGCAAGCCTTCCTGGAGGCAACTTCGGATCGCCTCAGCTTGTCGTCGGACGTGGGCAGCTCCGACGTGGACTGGTGTGTCGTTAGAGAGGTCTGGCGCTTTGAGGTGTTTTGGTTGGTGTTCTTCTCGCGTGCGCAGTTCGTCACGCTTCCCCTGGCCGACTTGAGCGACGAGGTGCGGCATATCATTCTCGACAAAGTCAGAAGCCATGGCGGGAAGGTCGTGTAGCCGGACAGCTAGGTGGTGCCCGCGGTCCCGGGTCCAGTCCACAGCTCAAAGCCCCCCATGAAACCGCCATCGCTTTTTTTGCGGCGGCTATGGTTGCAGTCATCTCTTGCAGCAGCCGCTTCTGGAATTTGAAGCGCAGGCCATCCTTCTGATGGTTGAGTGACTAGCGGGTCGTCGTTTGGCCCACGCCCGACGCACCGCGCGCTCTATGCGTCCCTTCTCATCGGCGCGATCCGCTTGCGCGGGGTCGTCGCCTCGGCCTCCGCCATGCGCCCGCTGCGCTCGTGCGCGCCGTGGGTCAGTTCGGTGATGAGCGCGGCCTCGGGCAGGTTGCGCCAGTAGCGCTGGGGCATTTCCTTTTTCATCATGTCGGTCTTCAGCCGCGCGGGGTTGAAGATGTGGCGGTAGTAGGTCAACCACAGCGCCTCGCCGGCGTCGGGCGGGGGGGCATCGCTGCGCTGGCCGCCGGGGCCTACGTGCAGCGTGGTGCCGTCCCAGCGCACGCTGGCATCGGGCGTGAGGATGGCCCAGTGCATCTGCGTGAAGCGCCGCACAAAGAAACCCGCGTTGGCCTCGGTGATGTAGTGGTCGGGCTCGAACCAAGCGACCTGCACGGTATGGCCGTCGCTGTCGGTCACCGGGCGAAAGCGCACAAAGGCGTGCATCTTGTGCATGTCGCGCGCTACGGCGCGCACCATGTGGTGGGCTTGGAGGCGGTCGGCATCGAGCGGGTCGTGGCGCAGTGCGGGCTCGTGGGTGATGCGCCACAGCAGCCGGTACATGAGCGAAAACCGTGCGGGGTTGCGGTGCAGCACCAGGCGCTCGCACAGGCGCACAAAGTCTTCAGGCACCCGCGGCGCTGCGGTGCGGGTGCCGGGTGGCAGTGTGGCCAGGTTGAGCGGTGCACCCGCAGGCGCAGGGCTCGCAAACAAATCCTGCGCGGCGCCTTGGGTGGTGAACCAATCGACCTCCTGCGGCGGCACACCGGCCTGCACCAGGGCGCGCGCGGCCTGGCGAAAACCCGCCCAGTCGGTGGCATGCGCGAGGGTGACGGCGTGGGGCCCCATGACAGAGTCGCTCAGTCGAACAGCCCGCGCTGCGCGGGCGGCGGAGCCAGGCGGGCGGCCAGGTCGGCAGCGTCGAGCGCGCGGCCGGGCCGGTAGTCGGCAGCCTCCACAAACGGCAGCACCTTCTTGAGCGGCACATGCAGCCGCGCCAGGTCCGCATGGCGCAGACGGCGCACGCGGCGCGCAGCCAGCAGGCGGTCCACCGTCTGCACGCCAAAACCCGGCACGCGCAGCATCAGTTCGCGCGGGGCGGTGTTCAGGTTGACCGGGAAACGCTCGCGGTGCGCAAGCGCCCAGGCGAGCTTGGGGTCCATGTCCAGCGCCAGCATGCCGCCCTGGCTGGCGGGCACGAGCTCGCCGTGGGTGAAGCCATAAAAGCGCATCAGCCAGTCGGCCTGGTACAGCCGGTGCTCGCGCACGGTGGGCGGTGCGATGAGCGGCAGCGCGCGCGCCGCGTCGGGGATGGGGCTGAAGGCCGAGTAGTACACGCGCCGCAGCCGGTGCACGCCGTACAGGCCCGCGCTGGTGGCAAGGATGGTGCGGTCGTCAGTGGCGTCGGCGCCGATGATCATCTGCGTGCTCTGCCCGCCCGGGGCGAAGTGCGGCGCAGCGGCACGCCGCGTGATGCCGCGCCGGGACGCCGGCATGGACACCACCTTGGCGGCGGCCTGCTCCTTGCGCGCCTGCCGCGCGGACTCGATGTGCACCGCCATGCGCGCCATCGATCGCTCAATCGCCGCGCTGTCCTTTTGCGGCGCCAGCGCGGCAAGGCCTTCGGGCGTGGGCAGTTCCACGTTGATGCTGAGCCGGTCGGCAAACCGGCCCGCGCGCTCCATCAGCTCGGGCGACGCATCGGGAATCGTTTTGAGGTGGATGTAGCCGCGAAAGTCGTGCTCTTCGCGCAGCACGCGCGCCACTTCCACCACCTGCTCCATGGTGTAGTCGGGGCTTTGGATAATGCCGCTGGAGAGGAACAGCCCCTCGATGCAATTGCGCCGGTAGAAGTCGAGCGTGAGCTGCACCACTTCAGCGACCGTGAAGCGCGCGCGCGGCACGTTGCTGGTGACGCGGTTCACGCAGTACAGGCAGTCGTACTGGCAGAAGTTGGTGAGCAGGATCTTGAGCAGCGAGATGCAGCGGCCGTCGGGTGCGTAGCTGTGGCAGATGCCCATGCCCTCGGTGGAGCCCATGCCGCGCCCGCCGACCGAGTCGCGCGGCGCGGCGCCGCTCGATGCACATGAGGCGTCGTACTTGGCGGCGTCGGCCAGGATGGCGAGCTTGGACTGTAAATTCACTGGATGAATTTACAGTGATTTGGGAGTCCTACGCTAGTGAGGGGGCAAATGTCCTGCAGTGGAATATCAAAATTGATAGCAATAAAGGATTGATGGACAAGCGCTAGGCACTAATAAAACCAAATATTCTTTGCACCGCAGGTGTGGCTCTGTGCCCAACCCACATCCGGCGGTGGAACGCAGCAACGGCCGCACCCTGGCGGTAGCTGCTCGCCCCGGCTCTCAGTTGCGGCCCGGCCGCGGTCACCATCCCAGGCGCCGCTGCCCCCATTACCGCTGCCGAGCCAGCGCCCGCCGCAGCAGCCGCGTGGCCCGCTCGCGCAGCGGCGACGTCATATGGTGCACGGTGCTGCGCGGGTTGCCCTTGGCCTTCTCGCACGCGGCCAAAAAGTCTTCGAGGATGGCGGTGTCGTCCAGCGTGTCCGACCCCGCTTTGTGGAATTCAGGGTGCCACTGAGTGGCGGCGATGTAGCCGCGGCCCGGCGCGGATTGCAGGCGGATCGCTTCCGGCACGCCGTCGGGTTCGCTCAGAGCCTCGACCACAAAGTCAGGCGCCACGCGCTTGATGCCCTGGTGGTGGATGCTGTTGACACGGGCGCGTGGCTTGTCGGGGTAGAGCTCGGACAGGTGCGTGCCTTTCACGATCTCGATGTCGTGGAAATGCTGGTCGTAGGTGCTGGCATTGCGGTGCTCCAGCGCGCCGGGGTGCTGGGTCTGCAAATCCTGGTACAGCGCACCGCCAAAGGCCACGTTGATCAGCTGCAGGCCGCGGCACACGCCAAAGATGGGCTTGCCGACCTCGGCAAAGGCCTTGACCACGGCCAGGTCGTACAGGTCGCGCACGCGGTCGCCGATCCATTCTTCGCGCAGCGGCTCCTCGCCATAGTTGCCCGGCCACACGTCGGCGCCGCCGTGCATGACCACGCCGTCCAGCCAGTCGGCATAGTGCGCCAGCGTGACGTCGCCGCGCGCGGTCTCGCCCGTGGGGCAGGGCACCATCACCACCATGGCGCCGGCCGACATGATCCAGTGCGCGATGGACTGCTCGACGTATTGCAGCGTCTTGTTGGTGAACAGGGGGCGGGTGGGGTCGGCGTGTTGAAAGCAGGCAGACAGGCCAATTTTGAGTCGACGGGCGGCAGGCATGGTTCAGGCGGGTGTCCGCTGGCAGCGCGACACCCATGCGTTGTAGGGGAGATTGAAGTTGTAGCACCGGGGCCCCGGTGCGTCTGTAGGAGAGCGGCGTAGTGCCCTCCAACAGCCCACGCAGCCCGGGAGAATGCAACGAAATGTGGCTTTCTTCATGAAACGTGCTGGCATCGCCTGCGGGAGCGGGTGCTCCGGCGCGGTGTGCTCGCGATAATTTCTGGTCACCGGCGCCGGGGAGGGGCGGCCGGTGCACGTCTGTCCTTTTGACTCCCGGAAAGCCCACGACATGCCCGACAAGAAGAACTGCCGCCTGCCTGCGCTCACCACGCTGGCGGCGCTCACGGCCCTGGCCTGGCCGCTCGCGTCCCACGCCGCCGTGCCCGCAGGCGCCGCGGCAGAAATCATCAGCCTGCAAGGTGCCGGCGACCAGCGTGCCGCGGCGGCCGCAGACTGGCTGCCCGCGCGGCCCGCCCAGGCGCTGGGTACCGGCGATTTTGTGCGCACACGCCAGGCCGCCAAGATGGCCCTGCTGTTTGCCGACGACACGCAACTGCGCCTGCACCAGAACACGGTGCTGCAGGTCAAGGGCGTGGCCACGCCGGCCCAGCCGGTGACGACCTTGCTGCTCACCGCCGGCCGCGCCTGGACCCAGACCCGCCGACCCGACGGCAGCCGCCTGAAGCTGGAAACCCCGGCCGCCACTGCGGCGATCCGCGGCACCGACTGGGACCTGAGCGTCGAAGACGACGGCCGAACGCTGCTCACCGTGCTCTCGGGCACGGTGGAATTCTTCAACGCGCAGGGCCAGGTGATGGTGGGCCCCAACGAAGCCGCGTTGGCCGAGGTCGGCAAGGCCCCGATCAAGCTCGTGCTGAGCCAGCCGCGCGACCGCATCCAATGGGTGAACGCCCTGCGCGCCGACCCGCTGCCGCACCTGGCAGCGGAGCCCATGCCCGAAGCGCTGGCCCCCGTGCGTGCGGCCCTGGCCCGGCGCGACGTGGCTGCGGCCCGTGCCGCTCTGGCCTCGGCAAGGGGCCAGGCGCCCGCGCCCTGGGTGGCGGTGATGGAAGCCGCCATTGCGCTGCAGGCCGGCGACGTACTCGCAGCCCGCGACCAGCTCGCGCGCCAGGTCGCGCGGAGCAACACGCCCGCTGCTGCACCGCTGCCCGCTTGGCTGATGCAGTCGGACTTGCAGCTCATGGACGGCGACGGTGCTGCCGCCGCGCAAACCCTGCGCACGGCCTTGCAGCACTGGCCCGCACACCCGGCGCTCGTCGCACAGCTGGCGCGCGTGCAGATGCTGAGCGACCGCGTGGACGAGGCCAGCGCCACGCTCGCGCCAGCGCAAGGCACCGCCCATGCCGAGCTGGCTTTGGTGCGGGCCGAGCTGGCGCGCCGCCGTGGTGATGCGCCAGCCACGCTGGCCGCGTACACCGATGCCACGCAACGCGCCCCGGCCGACGCGCGCGCCTGGCAGGGCCTGGGCAGCGCACACACCGAGCGCGAAGACCCCCGCCCTGCACGCGAGAGCCTCCAGCGCGCACTGGCGATATCGCCCCAGCCCACGGGCGCCTATGGCGAGCTCGGCACGCTCGAGACCTTTGTCAACCAGTTCACCGAAGCCGACGCGGCCTTTGCTGCGGCGTTGGGCGACAACCCGGCGGACTATGTGGCGCTCACCGGCCAGGGGCTGCTGCACTTGAAGCGCGGCGAGCCGCAGCAGGCGCTGGATGTCTTCTTGCGCGCCGGCCTGATGGAGCCGCGCTACGCCCGCGCCAAGACCTGGACGGCCGTGGCGTACTACCAGCTGGGCCGCCATCAAGATGCACTGGCCACGCTGCACCAGGCGAGCAGCCTCGACGACAAGGACCCCGTGCCTTACATGTTGCTGGCGCAGATCCACACCGATCTTTTCCAGCCCGGCGAAGCGGTGGAAGCGGCCCGCGCCGCGGTGCAGCGCATGCCGTATCTGAAGTCGCTCAACCAGGTGGCCAACGACCAGAAGGGTAGCGCCAACCTGGGCGCATCCATGGCCTTCTTTGGCATGGAGGACTGGGCGCTGGAGCTGGCGCAGCAAAGCTTCTACCCGTACTGGGGCGGTAGCCACCTCTTTCTGGCCGACCGTTACCCGGGCGAGTTCAACAAGAACTCCGCGCTGTTCCAGGGCTTCCTCACGGACCCGATGGCGTTTGGCGCGAGCCAGCGGTACTCGTCGCTGCTGCAGCAGCCAGGAGCGCATGGGTCGGTGGGGGTGACGGTGGACCGCGACCTGTACCGCATGCATGCGCCCGCCGTCACGCTCAACGGCATGAACAACACCCAGGTGCCGGTGTCGTGGTTCTTCAAGGCGCAGTCGGCCAACGCCAGCGAGTTCCCGTTCGACCTGCAGGTCAATGGCCTGCCGGCCGTGCGGGCCGGCGCGGCCGACGTGCGCGCCCGGGCGGTCACGGTGGGCGTGGGCATGCAGCCCACCGAACGCATCAACCTGTTCGCTTACGTGAACCAGTTCGACATGCGCCTGCGCGGGCAGAACCGGTTCGACTTTGAAACCGCCATGGACAACAAGAGCACCCAGGGATCGCTCGGCCTGGCGTACCGGTGGGGCCCGACCGAGCAGACCTGGATCAAGCTGGGCCGCAGCGTGGAGGACATCGTGCTGCGCGACTACCCCACGGTGTACCTGGCGCCGCCGTTCGTGAGCCTGATGGGCGTGGGCAGCGAACCGAAGAAGCAGTTCAGCGACCTGCAGCTGCGCCACACGGTGGACACGGCGCCCGGCAGCCGCTGGAGCCTTGCGCTGGAGCACGTGCGCGAGCGCCAGAACAACTTGATCAGCGGCGCCGCGGCGGTGTCGGCCGACATTCCGGGGCTGGGTACGTACCGCGACGTATTCCTTGTGGATGGGTACAACCATGTCGACCGGCGCTACACCGCCCTGACCCTGGCGACGACCCAGCGCCTGAATACCGCTTTGACCGTGGACGCCGCGCTCGGGTGGCAACAAATCCGCCACCGCGTCGACGGGCTGACGCGCAGCTACCTGGTCAACCTGGATGAGTTCAACGAAGACGCAGCGCGCCGCGCGGAGATGGAACGTGTGGTCACGCCGCGGGTGGGCGTGGTGTGGCAACCCGCTACCGGCACCACGGTGCGCATGGCCTACCAGGACTGGATGCGGCCCCTGAGTGTCTCCACGCTCACCAGCGTCGAGACGGCGGGCATTCCTGTCGAAGATCGGCTGGTCGAGGCCGGGGGCCGCCACAAGCGCGCCGTGGCCCAGTTGGGCATGGAGCTGGGTGCTAACACCTTTGTGAGCCTGCGCGCCGACCACCTGCGGGTGCGCAACCCGGGCACGGTGGGCGTCGACCTGCGCACACCGAGCCTGCCGTTCCTCGAAGAGATGCGCAATGTCCAGCTCATCAACCTCTCCACCACCGACCTGCTGGAAGACACCCCCAGCTTTGACACCGGCACGCTCAAAACGCTGGGCGCGGGCGTCAACCACATGTTCAGCCGGCGCTGGTCGGGCTATGCCAAATACCTCTACCAGGGCAGCGAAAGCCGCAGCTTTGATGCCGACGTGCCGGTGGGCCGCATTCCCTACATTCCGCGGCATACCGCCGTGGTGGGCGCCACCTGGGCCGGGCCGCAGCGCCTGTATCTGAGCGGCCGGGCGGTGTACCGGTCCGAGCGGTTCGAGGACGCAGAAAACCTCACGCGCATCGCGCCGGGCTGGGGCGTGGACCTGATGGGCTTCTGGGAGTCGCAGGACAAGCATTGGGTCGTCGGCGTGGCCGCCTTGAACCTGTGGGCCCCCAAGTCAGACCGCCGCAAGACCCGCTATGTCCTGGATGCGCGCTACCGCTTCTAAGCCCGTGCCAGCAGCAGCCCCCGCCGCGCGGCGCCGGCAGCGGCTGCTTTCGCTGGCGGCGGCCGTGCTGGCGCTGGCGCTGGTGGTGGCGGCCAGCTTCAGCCGGCCCTGGCACGCGCTGGAGTTCAAGACCTTTGATGTGCTCACTGCGCTGACGGCGCCGCAGCGCAGTGCGGTGCCGGTAGTGATCCTCGCGATCGATGAGCCGACCTTCCAGGAGCTACAGCAGTCCTGGCCCTTTCCGCGCAGCGTGCACGCGCGGCTGCTGGAGCGCCTGCACGACGAGGGTGCCGCCGCCGTCGGGCTGGACGTGGTGTTTGCCGAGCCCACGGCCGAAGCGGAGGATGCGGCGCTGGCGCGCGCGATTGCCGAGGCTGGCGCAAGTCCGCGTGCAAATGCGGGTGCAGGAACAGGGACGCTCCCCGTCGTGCTGGCCTCCACACGCGAGAAGATCGAAAGCGGCAACGCATCGCTGTGGATGGAGGTGATGCCCCTGCAGCGCCTGCTCGATGCAGGGGCCGATGCGGGCGATGCCGGCGTCGATCCGGACGACGATTTTGTGGTGCGCCGTGCGCCATTGGCGCGCGAAGGTTTTGCCCTGCGGCTCGCGCAGCGCGCGGCCGAGGCGCGGGGCCGGGCGCCGGTGCTGCACCACTTCGACTGGATCGGCTACCGCGGACCGCGCGGCACGTTCGACACGCGCTCGTACTACCAGGCGCTCGAGCCCGGCCTGCTGCCGCCCGGTTTCTTCAAGGGCAAGACCGTGCTGGTGGGGCGCTCGGCACGCACCGCGACCGAGTTGTCGCGCTCGCAGGCCGATCTGTTCAATTCACCGTTTGGCACCCTGGGCGGCGGCGCGGCCACCGGCGATCGGTTGTTCCCGGGGGTGGAGCTGCAGGCCACGTTGGTCGACAACTACCTGACCGGCGGCGGGCTTCGCAGCGTGTCCGACGGCTGGAACCTGGCGCTCACGGCGCTGCTGCTGCCCCTGCTGCTCTGGGCCAGCCGCCGGCTGCACCCCGGGGCCGCGGCCGCGCTCACCGCGGGGCTGGTGGCGGCGATGGCGGCGGCTTCGTGGTGGCTGTTTGCGCAGCAGCGCATTTGGTGGCCGCCGCTGCTGCCCGCCATGGCCGCGGTGGCCGTGTATGGCGCGGCGGCGCTGGTGGGCTACGCCATCGTGCGCCAGCGCGCGCGCCAGATCCGCGCGATGTTTGCGCAGTACACGCCGCCGGCCGTGGTCTCGCGCCTGATCGCACAGCCCGAGCTGATGCGCCTGGGCGGCGAGGCGCGCGAGGTCACGCTCATGTTCACCGACTTGGCCAACTTCACCACGCTGTCCGAGCAACTGAGCGCGGAGCAGACAGTCGAAGTGCTCACCGCCTACTTCAACGCGATGACACCCATCGTGCATGCCTCGGGCGGCACGGTGGACAAGTTCATTGGCGATGCGGTGATGGCCTTCTGGGGCGCGCCGCTCGACGATGCGCAGCACGCCCAACACGCGGTGCGCGCGGCCATCGCCATGCAGCTGGCCATGCAGCCGCTGGTGGCCGACCTGACAGCGCGCGGACTGCCCCCCATCCACATGCGCATCGGCCTGCACACGGGCCGCGTGGTGGTGGGCAATGTCGGCTCCGAGCAGCGCTTTTCGTACACCGCCATCGGCGATGCGGTCAACCTGGCGGCGCGGCTGGAAGGCGCGAACAAGGCGTTTGGCACGGGCATCCTGCTGTCGGCCACCACGGCGGCGCAGTTGCCGGCCACGCTGGCGCTGCGTGCATTGGACGACGTGGTCGTGAAGGGCAAGACCGAGCCCGTGCGGGTGTTCACGCCGTGTAGCGACGCCGCGGTGTGTGCGGCCAGCCAAAGCGCGCTGCAGGCGTTTCATGCGCGGGACTGGAACGCGGCCGACCAGCACCTCGCGCAGATCCTGCAATGGCTGCCGGACGATATGGCGGCGCTGCGCCTGCAGGAGCGCGTGGCGCTGGCGCGCGCGTTGCCCGACGGCGCGCCGTGGTCGCCGGCGGTGTCGCTCGACAAGCTCTGAGCGCCGCGGGCCACCGTCATTGGATGGCGTGGCGCCCGGCACGGGGGCCTGCTCTGCGGGAGCACCGCACGCGGCGGCAGCCGCCGCACCATGACGTAAGACCCGCCAGCTAACAGGTTCTTACGGGCGCGCAAGCCCGATGGTGCGACGATGGGGCTTCACGGGACGGCCACCCCGCCGGACGGCAGGACCCAGCCCTTTGCTTGAATTCTCCAAGGAGCACACACCATGCAAGTACAAGTCAACACCGACGACCACATCGAAGGCGGCGAATCGCTCAGCCAGTGGATCACGGCGGAGGCCACAAGCCGGCTGTCGCGCTTTCAGGACCATGTCACGCGGCTGGAGGTGTTCCTGAGCGATCTCGATGCGGGCAAGTCGGGCGCCAACGACAAGCGCTGCCGCATCGAAGCCCGCGTGACCGGCCGCCAGCCCGTCACCGTGACGGCAGAGGCGGACAAGATGGCCAATGCCTTCATCGCAGCGGCGGACAAGCTCTCCCGCGCCCTCGACACCGACCTGGGCCGATTGAAAGACAAGCACGGCCGCGACACCATCCGGACGGCGGAAGCGGAATGACACTGACGCCGCAGCCGAGCTGCCGAACCGACCGAACCGACCGAAGCTCAGCGCAAGCTGGAGCCGGTCGCACGCGGCAGTTCACGGGCTGCGCCAGAGCGGGACTTGCGGCGGTTCACGCAGGCCACGCAGCCACTCCACACGCATTCAGTGCACGAAAATTGGATGAAATTGGCCGCTAGCGCTTGTTCAGTAATGTTTTGTTGCTATAAATAAAATAGCAACCCGAAGGCGGCGCCTGCATTGGGCAGGTGCGCCTTCCCCCCTCACCCACCCATACGGTCCCTGCGCGCCGCTGTCCCGCGCAGGGGGCCAGGCGCGCAGGTGCTTAAAGGTCCAGCACCAGCAACTTGCTGCGTGCGCGGGAGCAGCAGGGCATGAACTGCTCGTTGCCCGCCTTCTCTTCATCGGTCAGGTACATGTCGCGGTGGTCCACCTCGCCCTCCAGCACGCGGGTGATGCAGGTGCCACACACGCCCTGTTCGCACGAGGTCATGATCTCGATGCCCTGGCCGCGCAGCGCTTCCACGATCGAGACATCCGGCGCAATCGCATAGGTCTTGCCGGTGCTCGCAATGCGCACTTCAAAGCCCTCGTCGCCCGAGGTGTCCTGCACAGGCGCGCCAAAGTATTCCAGGTGAATGCGGTCCTGCGCCCAGCCCAGGCCTTTGGCTGTAGTGACCACATGGTCGATGAAGCCTGCCGGGCCGCACACGTACACCCGCTTGTCTGCGCCGGGCGCCGCCAGGACGGCGGCAAGGTCGAGTTTTTGTTCGGCGGCGCCAGCGTCAAAGTGAAAGTGAACATGCGGCGCCATGGCCGAGGCCGCGATCTCCGCAGCAAAGGCCGTGCGCTCGGCAGAGCGCGTGCAGTAGTGCAGCGCAAAGTCCGCGCCGGTGCGTGCTAGGCGGTCGGCCATGCACAAGAGCGGTGTCACGCCGATGCCGCCCGCCAGCAGCAGCGTGTGCTGCGCCGGGTGCAGCGCAAAGTGGTTGCGCGGCGTGCTGATGGTGATCACGTCGCCTTCTTTCACGCTGTCGTGCATACCTACCGACCCACCGCGCGAGGCGGGGTCGCGCAGCACGGCGATGCGGTAGCGGTGCTGTTCGTGCGATGCGTTGCACAGCGAATACTGGCGCACCAGGCCACCGGGCACATGCACATCGACGTGTGAGCCCGCGCCGAAGGGGGGCAGAGGCTGCCCGTCCAGGCGCGCGAGTTCAAAGCTGGCGATGCCCTCGGCCTCCGCGGTCTTTGCGACCACGCGGACTTCGAATGTTTCTTGCGCGGTCATGCGGCCACCACTGGCTGTGCGGCGGGTGCGCGTTCGGCCGCCAGCACGCGGTCCAGCACCTTGCGCGACTGCACGCCGCCGGCGTCGATGTTGAGCATCAAGAGCTTGCGGTCGGGGTAACGCAGCAGGTTGTGCTGCTGCTTTTCCAGCATCTCCTGGTCCTCGGCAAAGATGCCGCCCTGGCCTTCGCGGATCTTGGCGGTGAGCTCCGGGTCGTGCGGCTTGAAGTTGCGCGCCATGCCCCAGAAGTAGTGGATGGAGGTCTCGGTCTCGGGCGTGATGAAGTCCACCACGATGCTCGACGCCTTCTTGTCCGCCGGCGCGTCGTAGCCGCCATGGCCTGCCAGCGCCACGCCCACTTCAATGAGCACATGGCTCGGCGGCGTGAAGTGGCAGATCTGCCAGCGGTCCACCGGCTGGTCGTCGGGCAGGCCGTTCATGCGCAGCGCCATCTGCCAGAACGGCGGCGCCTGGATGCCTTCCATGAAACGGCTGGTGATGACTTCGTCGCTCTCGACACGGGTCTTGCAGGGCACCTCGTCGATTTCTTTCTGGCCGATGCTGTTGGAGTGCACGTACGTCTCGTGCGTCAGGTCCATCAGGTTGTCGATCATCAGGCGGTAGTCGCAGGCAATGTGATACAGCCCGCCGCCGTAGGCCCACTCGTCGCTCTCGGCCCAGGGCAGGTGGTGGATCTTGGCGGGGTCGGCCAAGGCGGCATCACCCGTCCACACCCAGATGAAGCCGTAGCGCTCCTCCACCGGAAAGCTGCGTGTGCGCGGAAAGCCCTGCACGCGCTGGCCGGGCATGGACACCGCCTTGCCATCGCAGCCCACGCGCAGGCCGTGGTAGCCGCACATCAGCTCGCCCTCGCACACCTTGCCCAGCGACAGCGGCGCGCCCCGGTGCGGGCAGAAGTCCTCCAGCGCGGCGACCTTGTCAGGGGCGGGGCGGTAGAACACGATCTTCTCGCCACAGACCATGCGGCCCAGCGGCTTGTCGGCGATCTCGTCGGGGGTGCAGGCAACGTACCAGGCGTTCTTGGGATACATAGTGGTTGTCTCGTGGGTGTCGATGGCTTGTTCGTAGGGCCAGTGCGCGCCCGGAAAGCCGCGCACTGGGATACAGCGGATTGTGCGAAATGAGCGGTGCGCTGTATACATAAAAATACTGAAAACCAGCTATCGCACGCCGGCATATCTTGTAAGTCGTTGTTTTTAATCGGATTGCATCCGCGGCGCCTGGATTTGACGTGTGTTTGTGTATACATTCGGGGCTCGTTGCGGCCCAGTCGGGTTGCCTTCCTCCCTCCACCCGTCCCGCCAGCCCATGCACCCAACCGACGATCCGCAGATCGCCACCCTTTCACCGCCAGCTGGCGACGCCGCCACCTCGCAGGCCGTCAAGGCGCAGCTGCGCCTGCGCGAGATGATCCTGGCCGGCGAGCTGCCCGGCGGCGCGCGCATAGCGGAGCTCACGCTGGTGGAAAAGCTCGGCGTGTCGCGCACCCCCATCCGCGCCGCGCTGATGCGGCTGGAGCAGGAGGGGCTGCTGCACCGCCTGCCCGGTGGCGGCTATGCGGTGCGCACGTTTTCAGAGACCGACGTGGCCGACGCCATTGAGCTGCGCGGCACCATGGAAGGGCTGGCCGCGCGCCTGGCGGCCGAGCGCGGCGTGGACGCCGCCGTGCTGGCCGAAGCCCAAACCTGCCTGGACGCCATCGATGCCGCCCTGGCGCCGCGCACGCTGGACGATGAGGGTTTCTCGCGCTATGTGGAACTCAACGCCCGCTTTCACCTGCTGCTCAGCCGCATGGTGGGCAGCGACGTGATCGCGCGCGAGCTCGACCGCGTCAAGGGCTTGCCGTTCGCCTCGCCCTCGGCCTTTGTCGTGGTGCAGACCCATTCGCACGAGGCGCGCGACATGCTCATCGTGGCGCAAGACCAGCACCGCCAAGCGCTCGACGCTATCGAACGCCGCGAGGGCGCACGGGCCGAAGCCATCATGCGCGAGCACTCCCGCATCACGCGGCGCAACCTGCTGGCTGCAGTCCAAGCCGCTCAGGTCGAGGGCCTGCCCGGCGTGCAACTGATTCGCGAGCGCGGGTAGCAATCGTCTGGATACCGCGGCGATTGCGAAGAGCGCGACCCCACGCCAGGCAGCCGCGGAACTGGCTTCGCCAGGCCGCTGGCTGCGTCCCCCTCCCGCGCGCAGCGCGAGAGAGGGGAGGCGCCGCAGGCGACTCAGGGGGTGATATCCCATTCTTAGATATCTAAAAGTGGGAAAGCCCGCTTGTAGAAGCACGGGACGCGCTTCACACTGCGGCCAGCATTGTTCTGTATACAACGATATTTCCAGGAGACATCGATGCCCACCAAACGCCACCTTCTGCGTGCTTCCGCGGCTGCCGCCATGGTCTTGTCCACGGGCTTGGCAGCGCTGCCCGCCGCCGCCCAAGACAACGTCTTCAAGATCGGCCTCATCCTCCCCATGACCGGCCAGCAGGCCACCACCGGCCGCCAGATCGAAGCGGCCGCCAAGCTCTACATGGCGCAGAACGGCGACACCGTGGCCGGCAAGAAGGTGCAGCTCATCATCAAGGACGACACCAGCCTGCCCGACGTGACGCGCCGCCTGGCCCAGGAGCTGGTGGTGAACGACAAGGTGAACGTGCTGGCCGGCATGGGCATCACGCCCTCGGCCATGGCGACTGCGCCGCTGGCCACGCAGTCCAAGACCCCGCTGGTGGTGATGGCGGCGGCCACGTCCAGCATCACCGAGGCCTCGCCCTATGTGGTGCGCACGAGTTTCACGCTGCCCCAGGTGTCGGTGGCCCTCGCCGACTGGGCACCGAAGAATGGCATCAAAAAGGTCGTGACCCTGGTCAGCGACTACGGCCCTGGCATCGACGCCGAAAAGTATTTCAACCAGCGCCTGACCTTCAACGGCGGCCAGGTGACCGAGGCCCTGCGCGTGCCGCTGCGCAACCCCGACTTCGCCCCGTTTTTGCAGAAGGTGCGCGACGGCAAGCCTGACGCGCTGTTCGTTTTCGTGCCCTCGGGCGCGGGCGCCGCGGTGATGAAGCAGTTCCTGGAGCGCGGCCTGGACAAGGCCGGCATCAAGCTGATCGCCACCGGCGACGTGACCGATGATGACCAGCTCAACGACATGGGCGACGGCGCCCTGGGCGTGGTGACCTCGCACCACTACTCGGCCGCACACCCATCGCCGCTGAACAAGAAGTTTGTCGACGCGTTTGAGAAAGCCAACAAGGGCCTGCGCCCCAACTTCATGGCCGTGGGCGGCTACGACGGCATGCGCGTGATTTATGAAGCGCTCAAGACCAGCAAGGGTGCTGGCGGCGGCGACGCGCTGCTGGCCGCCATGAAGGGCCAGGTGTTCGAGAGTCCCCGCGGCCCGGTGTTCATCGACGCGCAAACGCGCGACATCGTGCAGAACGTGTACCTGCGCAAGGTGGAGCGCGTGAACGGTCAGCTCTACAACGTGGAGTTTGATGTGATCAAGGATGTGAAGGACCCCGGCAAGACTAAGTAACCCCCTGAGGCGCTGCGCGCCTTCCCCCTACAGGGGGACGCCACCGGTGGCCTGGCAGAGCCAGTTCCACGGTGGCACTGGTCTGGGGGCGCGCCGGTTGTTGCGGGCAGGGGCGGTTTTCCATCCGGTGTGGGACGCGCCAGTTCTTAGGGGCGGTGGCCCTCTTTCCTCCATCCGTTCGGTCTGAGCCTGTCTAAGCCAGGGCGTCACCGTTCAGGCTGAGGCAGTGGAAGCCAGGGCACTACCGTTCGGGCTGAGCTTGTCGAAGCCAGGGCGCCGCGTACGGGCCCATGACTCTTGTTCGTCTTCATTGAAGTGATTTCATGCTGACCATTCTTTTCGACGGCGTTGCCTACGGCATGCTGCTGTTCATCCTGGCAGTCGGCCTGGCCGTGACCATGGGGTTGATGAACTTCATCAACCTGGCGCACGGGGCCTTTGCCATGGCGGGCGGGTACATCACGGTGCTGCTGATGCAGCGGCTGGGTGTGCCGTTTCTGGTGTGCCTGCC
>SDXZ01000052.1 GCA_004210805.1 Acidovorax sp. | reverse complement strand
ATCGTCGTCATCGCAGAAGGTGATGAGGTCGCCCGTCGCCGCGTCGATACCGGTGTTGCGTGCAATCGATGGGCCGTAACCCGGCCCGCCTGCGGTACCCGTGGAGCCCGCCCCGGCGCCAGCGCCCTCGTCGGCGTTTGGCTGGCTGCGCAACCCGTTTGGCAACAAGTCGCCCGAGCCAGCAGTGGCGCCAGCGCCTGTGGCAATGCCAATTCCAGTGGCTGCACCTGCCGCGGCGCCGCTGACGCCTGCACCAACGTCTGCGCCCGTTCAGCTGGCGCCCGCGCCCCCACCAGTGGCCGCGCAGCCGGTGGTGCCCCCAGCGCCTGCCCACTTCACCCCGTCACCTGCGCCCGCAACGGCTGCGTCTGTGCCTGCGCCCGCCCCGGCCGCCCCTGCGGCGCCAGCGATCCCCGAGCCCGAGGCCGAACGCAAAGGCTGGCTGGATCGCCTGAAAGCCGGCCTGCGCAAGACCGGCACCAGCATCACCACGGTGTTCACCGGCACGCAGATCGACGATGCGCTGTACGAAGAGCTGGAAGAAGCGCTGCTCATGGCCGACACCGGCGTGAAGGCCACCACGCACCTGCTGGAAGACCTCAAGCGCCGCGTCAAAGACAGCAAGACCACCGACCCCGCCGCCGTCAAGGGCCTGCTCGCCGATGCGCTGGCCGACCTGCTGCGCCCGCTGGAAAAAGCGCTGGTGATCGGCCAGTACACGCCCACCGTGATCATGGTGGCGGGCGTCAACGGCGCGGGCAAGACCACGTCCATCGGCAAGCTCACCAAACACCTGGCCGACGAAGGCGCAGCCGTGCTGCTGGCTGCGGCCGACACCTTCCGCGCCGCGGCGCGCGAGCAACTGGGCGTCTGGGCCGACCGCAACACCGTGGAAATCGTGAGCCAGGAAGGCGGCGACCCCGCCGCCGTGAGCTTTGACGCCGTGACCGCCGGTAAGGCCCGGGGCAAGGATGTTGTGCTGGTCGACACCGCCGGGCGCCTGCCCACTCAGCTGCACCTGATGGAAGAGCTCAAGAAAATCCGCCGCGTGGTGGCCAAGGCGGACGCCACCGCCCCGCACGAGGTGCTGCTGGTGATCGACGGCAACACGGGCCAGAACGCGCTGGCCCAGGTGCGTGCGTTTGACGACGCGCTGCAGCTCACCGGGCTCATCGTCACCAAGCTCGACGGCACGGCCAAGGGCGGTGTGCTGGCAGCCATCGCGCAAGAGCGGCCGATTCCGGTGTATTTCATCGGCGTCGGCGAAAAGCTGGAAGACCTGGAAACCTTCAGTGCGCGGGAGTTTGCGCAGGCACTGCTGACTTGAGGTGGGGGCAGCGGGCGGGCTCCGGCTGCCGCCTCGCAACTTGCGCCGAGCGTTGATCCTTTTTAACGCGGTCCCGGGCACCAAGGTTTCGGCGCCCGCAGTAGGGGCGCCTGGCCTCAGCAATCAACGGCGGGAGGGTGCAGCGGAGCCTGCCGCTCGGTCAGGCCAACACGGCGGCCTGGGCAGCCTGGGCGACCTGGGCATCAACCCAGCTGGCGTACTCGGCAGAGCCCTGCACCGCCTGCACCACCAGCTGCGGTAACGCATAAGGGTGCTGCGCCCGCAGCAAACCAAGCAACCCATCCACCGCCCGCGGCACTGTTTTGCACACCAGGCGGAACTCCCGGTCTTCCTGCAGGGCACCCTGCCAGCGAAAGTACGCGGTGATCGGGTCCACCTGCACACACGCCGCCAGGCGCGACTGCAATACCGAATGCGCCAGCCGCCGCGCCTCGGCTTCGTTGGCCACCGTGGTGGTGACAACACGGATTTCGCAAAGGGCGGTCGGTTCGGTCATGCGCGTCTCCCGAAAGCTGGGCTGCGCAGTCTGCCATAGGCCCCCTCGCAATACCACCCGGGAGAACGCCGCCCCGACTGGCTGGGTTCAGGCGCTTTGGTGGGCGATTACAGACCCGCCCGAGGGTTGGCGTTGGCATGGGCGGCCGCCACCAGCTTGCCGATGGCGGTGGACAGGGGTTGCAAGAATGAAAAAAGGCGCCCAAAGGCGCCTCTCTGTTCACCAGGCCGGAGCCCGGGGAACCTCACATCGCGTTGCCGATTTCGCCCGCCGAGATTTGGCCGGTGCGCACAGCGTCCGCTGCCTGGGCACGCACCGCAGCGCGGTCGGCCGTGGACTTGTAGGTCACCACACGCGAACCAGCAGGCTCGATGCTGCGGGTCTGGGCCACGGTGGCAGCTTCTGCGGAAACTTCAGCACGGGTGCGGCTGGTTTCAAACTTGGTGGCGAATTGCGAAGCGTCGGCTTCGTCGGCTTGGGCGCCAAAAGAAGCGAAGGCAGCGACAGCGGCGATGGAGAGGAAGCGTGCAGTGTTGTTCATGATGAAGGTCCTTGAAGTTAAGAAAGCGTCTCAAAAAACCGGAACGGGGCAGAAAACCAGGAGTTGCCTCAGACCGGGTTCGGTGAGTCGCCTTGCGGGTTCGGCTCATCGATGGGTTGAACTGTACGCCTTGCCTGGTCGCAGAAAAACTAGCGAGTCGCGAACTGACTGTTCTGTAAATGGCAACAATCGCCGCACGGGGTGGTTAATAAGCACTCCACTGCATCAAATCGCGTTTCTGTCAGGTTTCGATGTGCATCACAGTGCAACTCCTGGGAACCTTCAAGCGCTTCGGCTGCCCCTACAACAGTACTTTCCATAAGAAAAAACCCCTTTGAAATCAATCATCTTTGGCGATTGCCCCGCTCCAAGAGGCTGGGGACCTTTCACATGAGACGTTTGATCGCCCGCCGCCCGCCCAGAACAACCAGACGGGAACTCTGGGCTTAGCACTCGATCTGATGGAGTGCTAATATTCACGGCTTAGAGGAAAGGATTCCTGGAATGAACATTCAGTCTGGAACCGCGACGACGACTTTGGCCCCTGCCAACCCTTGGGCGCTGGTGCCCCCGCTGGGCAACCTGGACGCCTACATTTCGGCCGTCAACCGCTTGCCGCTGCTGACCCCCGAGGAAGAGCAAACCTATGCGCGCCAGCTGCGCGACAACAATGATGTGGATGCCGCCGGCCGCCTGGTGATGTCGCACCTGCGCCTGGTGGTCTCGATTGCGCGCCAGTACCTGGGCTATGGGTTGCCCCACGGCGACCTGATCCAGGAAGGCAACGTCGGCCTCATGAAGGCCGTCAAGCGCTTTGACCCCGAGCAGGGCGTGCGCCTGGTGAGCTACGCCATGCACTGGATCAAGGCCGAGATCCATGAATACATCCTGAAGAACTGGCGCATGGTGAAGGTGGCCACGACCAAGGCCCAGCGCAAGCTGTTCTTCAACCTGCGCTCGATGAAGCAGGGCTTCAAGGCCGACGCAGCAGCCGCTGACGCTGCGACGCACCGCGACACGCTGTCCGAAAACGAGATCGATGCCGTCGCCGCGCACCTCAATGTGAAGCGCGAAGAAGTCATCGAGATGGAAACCCGCATGTCGGGCGGCGATGTACTGCTGGACCCTGCGCCTTCGGACGATGGCGAGCAGGCCTTTGGCCCCATTGCCTATCTGGCCGACGCGTCGCATGAGCCCACCGCCATGATCGAGTCGCGCCAGCGCGATGCTCTGGCCACCGACGGGATCGCCACGGCGCTGAACAGCCTGGACGAGCGCAGCCGCCGCATCGTGGAAGAGCGCTGGCTCAAGGTCAACGACGACGGTACCGGCGGCATGACGCTGCACGACCTGGCCGCGGTCTATGGCGTGAGCGCCGAGCGCATTCGCCAGATCGAGGTTGCCGCGATGAAGAAGATGAAGAAGGCCCTGGCCGAATACGCCTGAGCGCCGACGCACACAGTCGGAATGGACACAGACAGGGGCGCGGTAATATTCCGCTCCTGCAGAAGATGCCTCACGGGGCCCCAGTTCTGGGGCCCCGTGCTGTTTTTGGCCCCCTACATTCCAAAGGAGACTCCATGTCACGCCCCGCATTCCGCCGTGCCTCGCTGTTGATGATCGCCCTGGCGGCAGCTTCCCCCTGGGCCCTGGCCCAGAGCACCGCCGCCAAGCCATCGGCATCGCCCGCTGCAGCCGCACCGCTGAACTGGCCGACCAAGCCCGTGAAGATCATCGTGGGCTTTCCGGCCGGCTCGTCGCCCGACCTCACGGCGCGCACATTCGCCGAGCCCTTGTCCAAGGCGCTGGGGCAGCCGGTGATCGTGGAAAACAAGGTGGGTGCGGGCGGCAACATTGGGGCTGACGCGGTGGCCAAGTCGCGCGACGACCACACCATCGGCCTGATGATCAACGGCAACATGACCATCGCCAAGATGCTCAACCCGGCGGTGCCGTACGACCCACTCAAGGACCTGGCCCCGCTGAGCCTGATCGGCACCTCGCCCCTGGTACTGACGGCGCCTGTGAGCCAGCCTGGCGTGCCAGCGACGGCCGATGCACGCGAGTTCTTCGTGGCGGCGCGCAACGGAGGCGACAAGTGGAGCTACGGCACGCCCGGCGTGGGCACGGTGGGCCACATTGGCACCGAGCTGCTCAAGTCGCGCAGCAACATCAACCCGGTGCATGTGCCCTACCCCGGCTATCCGCAGGTGGCCACGGCCATGCTGGGCGGCCAGCTGCAGATGGCGCTGATGCCCCCGGCGTTGGCCCAGGCCCAGATCCGCGCCGGCAAGCTGCGCGCGATTGGCGTGACCTCGGCGGGGCGCAGTCCGCTGGCGCCGGATCTGCCCAGCCTCGCCGAAGCGGGCATTCGCGGCTTCAACCTGGAGATCTGGAACGCCTTTGCAGCGCCTGCCACCATGCCCAAGCCGGTGCAGGCCAAGCTGGCCGCGGTAATCAGTGAAATCGCCCGCAGCGAAGACGTGCGCAGCAAGCTGTTCCAGCAAGGATGGCAAGTGGCTGGCACGTCGCCCGAAGGCCTGGCCAACCGCATCAAGGCCGACACCAGCCTGCTGGGCGGCGTGATTGCGATGCGGGGCATCAAGGTCGAGTAAAGACCCACGGACAAATGCAAAAGGGCCCATCGCGGGCCCTTTTTTTATTGCCCTCGCCTGGCAACGCCGGAGCGCAAACCGGGCAAGAGCGCCGAGCGCTCAGCCCGCTTCGCCCAGCAATGCCTTGACGTCGGAGGCCAGCGCCTGCGCGCCGCTGCCGTAGCGGTTGTACACGCGCAGACGGCCGGCGGTGTCGTACACATAGCTGCCGGCAGAGTGGTCCATGGTGTAGCTCGTGGGCGTCTTGCCGTCGACCTTCTTGTAGTAGATCTTGAAGTCCTTCGCCACGGCGGCGAGCTGCTCGGGACTGCCGTAGAGCGCGAGGAACGTGGGATCAAAGTTGGCCATGTAGGCCTTGAGCACCTCGGGCGTGTCGCGCTCCGGGTCGACCGTGACGAAGATGCCCTGCAGGCGGTCGCCGTCCTTGCCCAGCATCTTCTTGACCTCGGCCAGTTCCTGCATCGACGTGGGGCACACGTCGGGGCACTGGGTAAAGCCAAAGAACACCACCACTACCTTGCCTGCAAAGTCCTTGATGTGGCGCGCCTGCCCGTTGTGGTCGGTCAGCGGGAGGTCGCGGGCGTAGTCGGCACCGGTGACGTCCACGCCGCGAAACTCCGCCTTCTTCTCAGAACAGGCACTAAAAATGGCCGTAGCGCTTATAGATAAAGCGCTGACAGCTATTAATTTGATAGCATTTCTCTTGAGCATGGTTTACAGTACGTAGTGGTCCACCAGCAGTGCGGCAAACAGCACGCTCAGATGGATGAGGGAAAAACGGAAGGTCTTGCGCGCCAGCGCGTCCGAGTAGTTGCGCCACAGCGCAAAACCGTAGCCACAAAAGCCCGCGCTCAGCACAACGGCCGCCACAAGGTAGATCCACGAGCTCATGCCGTACACAAAAGGCATGAGGCAGCCTGCGAAAAGGATCAGCGTATACAGGAACACCTGCAGCCGGGTGAACTCGTTGCCATGCGTCACCGGCAGCATGGGCAGGCCGGACTTGCGGTAGTCCTCCACCCGGTACAACGCCAGCGCCCAGAAGTGCGGCGGGGTCCACAGGAAGATGATGAGGAACAGGATCAGCGCCTCGGGGCCGACATCGTTCGTCATGGCGGCCCAGCCCAGCACCGGCGGCATGGCGCCGGACGCTCCGCCAATCACGATGTTCTGCGGCGTGAGCGGCTTGAGGATGACGGTGTACACCACCGCATAGCCGACGAAGGTGGCAAAGGTGAGCCACATCGTCAGGGGGTTCACCCAGAAATACAGCAGCGACGATCCAGCGCCGCACAGCACGGCGGAGAACAGCAGCGTCTGGGTGTTGGAGAGCTCGCCTTTGGCGGTGGGGCGCCATGCGGTGCGCTTCATCTTGGCATCGATGCCCTGCTCGACGATGCAGTTGAAGGCCGCCGCAGCGCCTGCCACCAGCCACACGCCCAGCGAGGCCAGCCCCATCAGGCCCAACTGTGCCGCCGACGGAAGGCCGGGCACCGCCAGCACCATGCCGATGAGCGCGCAAAACACGATCAGCTGCACAACGCGCGGCTTGGTCAGCGCATAGAACTGCGCAAAACGCGACGGCGGGGAAACTACGGCGGGGGCAACACTCATGCGGACACTCTCGATGCGCTCACGCGCGCGGAAGATTCTTGGGGTGCGGGCGCGGCGGCGCGGCTGGATGCCAGGGCCCAGGTGATCACCACCACCAGCGCGGCAGCGCCGCCGGTGTGCAGCACGGCGGCGACCAGCGGCCAGTCGAGCACCACGTTCGACAAGCCCGTGGCCAACTGCAGCAGCGCCAGGGCAGCGATCCAGCGGGCCTGCACTGGCAGCGCATCGCCGCGCCGCAGTCGCCATGCGGCCCAGGCCAGCGCCGTCAGCACGATGTAGGCCGCCAATCGGTGCGCATAGTGGATGGCCGTGAGGCCTGCAAAACTGATGTGGCTGCCATCCTGAAGCATCCCCAGCGCGCGCCAAACCTGAAAGCCGTGGGCAAAGTTCATGTCAGGCCACCAGCTGCCTTGGCAAGTGGGAAAGGTGGTACAGGCGAGCACCGCATAGTTGGTGCTGACCCATCCACCCAGCACCACCTGCGCCGCGACCAACACGCCCGTCGCAATCAGCCCGCGCCGCAGGGCCGGCGAAATGCGGACCGGCGCCTGTTCCTTCGCATGGTGGGTGTGGCGCACTGCCTGCAGGCACAGCAGGGCCAGCAGCACCAGGCCGCCGATAAGGTGGAGCGTGACGATGGCCGGAAACAACTTCATCGTGACCGTGAGCGCACCGAACGCACCTTGCAGGCATACCCAGAACAGCGTGAATGTGGGCCACCAAGGGCTGAGCGGCGGCGCCGCCACACCGCCCCGCGCAGCGCGTCGGTGCTGCACCCACGCCGACACCGTCAGCACGATGATGAGCACGCCCACACCGGTGGCCAAATAGCGGTGGATCATCTCGACCCAGGCCTTGCCGTGGGTGACCGGGCCGGTGGGCATCGCCTCTTGCGCGGCCGAGATCTCGGTGCTTGCGCCCACGGGGCTCGCGCTGCCGTAGCAGCCAGGCCAATCCGGGCAGCCCAGGCCTGAATCGGTGAGCCGGGTAAACGCGCCAAACAGCACGAGGTCGAAAGTCAGAAACAGCGTGAGCACCGTGAGTGCCTGCAAGCGGCGCAGTGGCGAGCTGCCGCGGTTGCGCAAGCCGACCCAGGCCAGCGGGCCCAGGGCGATCACCACGCCCAGCAGCATCATGCGGGCCAATGGAGCGAGGTCGTACAGGGGTTGCTGGGCGTCCATCAGGGCTTTCCGGGCCGGCCAGCTTCGTCCCACGAGGACGAGGCGCGCAGCAGGCGCTCAAGATCGCGCTTGGCCTTGGCCGCGCCTGCGGTGTCCATGGCAGCAGGAAAACGCATCATCCAGTTGCCCATCGGGTCGACGACGTACAGGTGATCAGCCAGCTGGTGGCCCGCTGCGGGGGCCAGCCAGGCATTGAGCGCTGCACCATCCACCCGCGTCACCGTGGCCTTCTGCAGAGCGGGCGTCAGTTCGGTCGGGACGGGGGCCTCATCGTTCACCAGCCACACCCAGTCCACGCGCTCCTTCTCCTTGCCCAAGCTCTCACGCAATTGCCGCTGCAGATACAGGTGCTTTTGGCAGGCTGCGTCGCAAGCGCCACCGGCCACACTGACGAGCAGCCACTGGCCTTTGAGCGATGCCAGCGGTGCGGGCTTGCCGTCCAGCGCCGTCGCGGTCAGCTCGGGCATGGTGCGCTGCGGATCGATCAGCTCGCCATAGTTGCGCCGGCCTTCAGGGCGAATCACGTAGTACGTGAGGTACGAAGCCACCACGGGGGCTGCGCAGATCAGCAGCACGCCCAGCATCTTCCAGCGGCCGTGGCTTGTGCGCTGCACCGACGCCACAGCGTCTGCTGCTTCGGGCAGCGTGTGCACTGTCAGCCCGAGGGGATGGTGGTCCCCCTGGCCCTCAGGCGGCAGGCTGGCTGCGCGGGCGAATGAACCGTCGGACGATTTGGAACCAGACATAGAGGAGTGCAATCAGGCCGCAGAGCCCGAACCATTGAAATGCGTAACCGTAGTGTTTGTCGACGCCTGCGCCGACCACGGGCCAGTCGCGCTGCAGGCCTTCGCTTGCGTTGCCGGTCTGGAGCACCGTGAGGTTGGCGAGCGCAAGACCGGTTTCGGTGCGAAACGCTGCCAGGTCGAGATTTTGCCGGATGCGGGAAGACCCCTGGACGCTATCGGTGCCCCTGAATTCATACAGGCGCGAGGGCGGCGCGGCAACCCGGCCCTCGACCCGCACCACCATGTCAGGTGGTGTCTCGATCTGCGGGAGTTGGGCGCGGTCCTGGAAATTGCGGGGCGCCCATCCGCGCTGCACCAGGACCACCCCGCCGCCGGTGGCGGTCAGCTGCAGCGGCGTCACCACAAAGAACCCCGGCCGGCCCAGCATCTGCCGGTTGTCGAGGTACACGGTGTGCTCTGGCAACCAGCGGCCTTCGAGGATCACTGCGCGATGTACCAGCGCCTGCGCATCGGCGGCGTCTGTACTGGACAGCAAAGCCACGCCGTTGACCGCGGGCAACCGGCCGCGCTCGTCCAGCGCCGCCTGCAAGGTTTGCTTTTCAGCGGCCCGCGACAGCTGCCAACGCCCCAGCGACGCTGTAATGGCCATGCCCGCCAGCGCCGCGAGGGCGATCAGCCAGAAACGCAGGCCCACAGGACGTTGGAGGACGGTCACGGGATAATGGGCTCCATGAAATATCTTGTGGTGGTGGCGTTCATCGCTATTTTGGCCAGCCTCGCATCGGCCTTGTTCTTCATGATGCGCAATGGCCGCAACGACAAGGACGACAGGGCCAAGGGCAACCACATGGCCAAGGCCTTGGCACTTCGGGTGGGGCTGTCCATTGTGCTGTTCCTTTGCATTCTGGTGGCGTGGCAACTGGGCTATATCCAGCCGACGGGGTTGCCCGCGAGCCGTTGACCGGGGCCGCTGAGCAGCTGGGTCAGCCCTTGCAATGGGCTATACATCCCGCTGCAGTTTCGACGGCATTTCAGCCCAACAAAAAAGCGCCTTGCGGCGCTTTTTTTCCGGGGTCGCTGGGATTTACATCCAGTAGACCAGCACGTACAAGCCGAGCCACACCACGTCCACGAAGTGCCAGTACCAGGCAGCACCCTCAAAGCCAAAATGCTTGTCTGCAGTGAAGTGGCCTTTTTGCAGGCGCAGTGTAATGACCAGCAGCATCAGCATGCCCAGGAACACGTGGAACCCGTGGAAGCCCGTTAGCATGAAGAATGTGGAACCGAACACGCCCGAATTGAGCTTGAGGTTCAGGTCCGTGTAGAGGTGGTAGTACTCATAGCCCTGCACCAGCAGGAAGACAAAACCCAGCAACACCGTCGCCCACATGAAAGCGATGGTCTTGGCACGGTGGCCTTCGCGCAGCGCATGGTGGGCAATGGTCAGGGTCACGCCCGAGGTGAGCAGCAGTGCAGTGTTGATCGTGGGCAGCCAGAAGGGGCCCACGGTCTGGAAGGGTTCCACAATGCCGGCGGGCGATGCTGTCGCACCAGCCGCCAGACTGGGCCAGACTGCCTTGAAATCAGGCCAGAGCAACGCGTTGTCCAGACTGCCAAGCGCGGGCACCGAGTGCGAGCGGGCCCACCACAGCGCCGTGAAAAACGCGCCGAAGAACATCACTTCGGAGAAGATGAACCAGCTCATGCTCCAGCGGTAGGAGATGTCGATCTTGTGCCCGTACAGGCCGCCTTCGCTCTCGCGCACCGCGTCGCCAAACCATTGGTACAGCGTGAACAGCCACCACACCATGCCAAGCAGCAGGGAATATTTGCCCCAGCCGTGGCCGTTGATCCACTGGCCTGCGCCCAGGATCACGAAAAACAGGCCGATGGCCGCCATCACAGGGTGACGCGACTCGGCAGGTACATAGTAGTACGGGGTTCCGCCGTGGGTTGATGCACTCATTTCAGCTCCTGACTCTCTCAAAATCTATGTTCGGTCTTGTTCTTCGGGACTTGCTAACCAACAACCAGCTCACTCACACGATCCAGTTCACCAACGCGATCAATCCAAGCACCAGCAAAAACACCGCCACCAGGCCGACCACCACGATGTGCAGCGGATTGAGCTTTTCCACATCCTGCTGGTACTCACTGCCCTTGCGCAATCCAATCAGCGACCATGCCACAGCCTTGATGGTGCGCGGCAACGAGCCCTTGCGTTCATGCGCCTTTGCGGACGGCCGCTCTGAAGGCTCTGTCACGAGCCCGCACCTGTCGACAACGCGGCGGGAACCACGTCCCCTACCGAGGCCGTCGAATCCGGTGCCGCCGGCGTCTTACCGCCCACTTCAAAGAACGTATACGACAGCGTGATCGTGGTCACATCCTTGGAAAGGCGCGGGTCAATCACAAACGCCACTGGCCATTGTTTCTTTTCGCCGGGCTCCAGCACGTACTGGTTGAAGCAAAAGCACTCCAGCTTGTTGAAGTGCGCAGCCGCCTGGCGTGGCGCGTAGCTCGGTATGGCCTGTGCCGCCATGCGGCGGTTCTGGATGTTCTGGAACTCGTACATCACCGTCGTCAGCTCGCCGGGGTGCACTTGCACCGATCGCTGCGCGGGTTTGAAGTCCCACGGGCCGCGCGCATTGGCATCGAATTCGACCGTGATGGTGCGGCTCTTGTCCACCTGCGTGTTGGACGGCACCTTCACATCCTTGCCGGCCACGCCGTTGCCTGGCACCTGGCGCTCGGAGAGCGACAGGATGTTGATGCCCGTCATCTCGCAGATGTGCTTGTAGATCGGGATCAACACATAACCGAAGGCGAACATGCCGGCCGCAATCACGACCAGCTTGCCGACCATCTTGGCGTTTTCGCGGCGCAGGCTCATGGCAATCGGGCGCTCAACGCGAGAGGTACACCACCTTGACCATGAACCCGACAAAGAACACCACGGCCACGGAGGCAAGAATCAATGCCATCCGCAGGTTGTTCTTTTTTTGCTCGGGTGTCATGGGCATGGCGTCAACCAATCACGCGGGTTGCCGTGGCATCCAGCTTGGGCGGGTTCTCGAAGGTGTGGAACGGAGCAGGCGAGGGCACTTCCCATTCCAGGCCTTCTGCGCCGTCCCAGGGCTTGGCCGAAGCCTTCTCGCCCTTGCCGCGCATGGCAGGCACGACCACGGCAATGAAGAAGTACACCTGCATCAGACCGAAGCCGAGCGCGCCCACCGAGGCAATCGCGTTGAAGTCAGCGAACTGCATGGGGTAGTCGGCATAGCGACGGGGCATACCAGCCAGACCCAGGAAGTGCATGGGGAAGAACGTGATGTTGAACGTGATCAGCGAGCCCCAGAAGTGGATCTGGCCACGGGCTTCGGAATACATCACGCCAGTCCACTTGGGCAGCCAGTAGTACACGCCGGCAAACATCGAAAACAGCGAGCCGGCCACCAGCACATAGTGGAAGTGGGCCACCACGTAGTAGGTGTCCTGCAGCTGGATGTCGATGGGGGCCATGGCCAGGATCAGGCCGGTGAAACCACCCATGGTGAACACGAAGATGAAGCCCACAGCGAACAGCATGGGGGTCTCGAACGTCATGGAACCGCGCCACATGGTGGCAATCCAGTTGAAGATCTTCACGGCCGTAGGCACGGAGATCAACATGGTCGCGTACATGAAGAACAGCTGGCCGGTCACGGGCATGCCGGTGGTGAACATGTGGTGGGCCCACACGATGAACGACAGGATGGCGATGGACGACGTGGCATACACCATCGACGCGTAGCCGAACAGCTTCTTGCGGGCGAAGGCCGGCACGATCTGGCTCACGATGCCGAAGGCCGGCAAGATCATGATGTAAACCTCGGGGTGGCCGAAGAACCAGAAGATGTGCTGGTACATCACCGGGTCACCGCCGCCAGCGGGGTTGAAGAAGCTGGTGCCGAAGTGGCGGTCCGTCAGCGTCATGGTGATGGCGCCGGCCAGCACGGGCATCACGGCAATCAGCAGGTAGGCGGTGATGAGCCAGGTCCAGGCAAACATGGGCATCTTCATCAGCGTCATGCCGGGGGCGCGCATGTTGAGGATGGTCACGATGATGTTGATCGAACCCATGATGGACGAGGCACCCAGGATGTGCATCGCGAAAATGCCGGCGTCCATGGAGGGGCCCATCTGCAGCGTCAGCGGTGCGTACAGCGTCCAGCCGGCAGCGGGTGCGCCACCGGGCATGAAGAACGAGCCCACCAGCATCGCTGCGGCGGGAATCATCAGCCAGAAGCTGAAGTTGTTCATGCGCGCAAAGGCCATGTCGGATGCGCCGATCTGCAGCGGGATCATCCAGTTCGCAAAGCCCACGAACGCCGGCATGATGGCGCCGAACACCATGATCAGGCCGTGCATGGTGGTGAGCTGGTTGAACAGCTCGGGGTTGACCAGTTGCAGGCCGGGCTGGAACAGCTCGGCGCGGATCAGCAGGGCCAGGACGCCGCCGACCATGAGCATGGTAAAGGCGAACAGCAGGTACAGGGTACCGATGTCCTTGTGGTTGGTGGCGTACACCCAGCGGCGCCAGCCGGTGGGGCCATGGTGCCCATGGTCGTCGTGTGCGTGGTCGCCACCGTGCCCGTGGTTGTCGAGAACTGCGCTCATTGTGAATTCCTCAATACGTTGGGGCGGTGATTACTTGCCACGCTGGGCGACGACTTCGGCTGGCTGCACCAGTTGGCCGGTCTTGTTCGACCAGGCGTTCTTGGTGTAGCTGGCTACGGCCGCAAGGTCCGTGTCGCTCAGTTGCGCCCACGATGGCATGGCGCCGTTGGCCGCGCCCTTGAGCAGGATCTGCAGCTGCTTGGCGTGGTCGGCATCGAGCACCACAGCCGAGCCGTCCAGCGGCTTGATCGGGCCGGCGCCCTTGCCGTTGGCCTGGTGGCAGGCGGCACAGTTGGCGGCATAGACCTTCTCGCCGCGCTTGGAGATGTCGTCCAGCGTCCAGACCTTGCTCGGGTCGTCGAGCTTGGCGGCGGCCTTCTTCTTCTGGTCGCCGACCCAGGCTGTGTAATCCTCGGCCGACACCACCTTCACATGGATGGGCATGTAGGCGTGCTCCTTGCCGCACAGCTCGGCGCACTGGCCGTAGTAGTCACCGATCTTCTCGGCGCGGAACCAGGTGTCGCGCACAAAGCCGGGGATCGCGTCTTGCTTGATGCCGAAAGCGGGCACCATGAAGGCGTGGATCACGTCGTTGGCGGTAGTGATGATGCGGATCTTCTTGTTGACCGGCACCACCATCGGGTTGTCCACCTTGAGCAGGTAGTCTGCGGGTGCGTCCTTCACGTTGCCGCTGTCGGACATCACGCGGTGACTGCTGTCGAGCGTGGAAACAAAGGCCAGGCCCTCGCCTTCGCCGGTGAGGTAGTCATAGCCCCACTTCCACTGGTAACCCGTGGTTTTGATCGTGAGATCGGCGTTGGTCGTGTCCTTCTGCGCCACCAGCACCTTGGTCGCGGGCAGGGCCATCAGGATCACGATGATGAAGGGGACGATGGTCCAGATCACCTCGACGGTGACGGATTCATGGAAGCTGGCCGCCTTGGCACCCTTGGAGCGGCGATGTTTCCAAATCGAGTAGAACATCACGGAGAACACGGCCACGAAGATCACCGTGCACATGATCAGCATCATCCAGTGCAGGAAATACTGCTCTTCAGCGATCTTGGTGACGGGCGGAGCCAAATTCAGCTGGTTGACTGCAGGGCCGCCAGGCAGGTCCTGAACGGCATGGGCTGCAGAGCCCACCCATGCACCGGCAATCAGCAGCAGAGAAGCCAGCTTGTTGGAAATGCTCTTCATAGTTCTCACTTACTTCTAAGCCTCAATTTAACCAATCCCCTGCGTGCGCCTGCGTGGGGTCAGGCTGCGCGCAGAGCCATGCGGATCTCCGATGCAAGGGCCGCTCGAAGTTCGGGGCGCATGAAGCGCCCCACTTCGACCGAACGGCCCTGCGCAGACAGCATGATCAGCGAACGGTCTCCGGTCTTGGGCTCGACGCGAACCCGGTCCCGGTCAAACTCGGCGCGCTCCAGTTTGCCTGCTGTCTCCAGTTCCACCACCAGGCGCGAACCCTGCAGTGAAATCCTCTCGCCATCCGCCGCATGGCGACCGTACATGGCGAATGCAATTCCTACGGCCACGATTTCCAGCCATGCGAAGGGCATGACCAGCCGGGCGCCGAGCATCCAGAACCCCGATGCGATACCCAGTGAAAGCAGGCAAAGGGACAAATACGTCCAACCCAACTGCGCCGGTGTGACCGAGCAATTGCGTGCGAGACGCCAGTCCACGCGCTGACCTGACACCGTGGCAAAACGAAAAACCAATCCCGTCACCGGATGTGCTCACCAAACTGCCGACCGCCCTGACACGCCACAGGGGCGTGACAGGCCTAGCCTGCAAGGTTGCGCGGGAAGATGCCCGAAATCTCAATAACCCTGAATTGTAGCGTGCCTTGTTCCATGTCATTGACACCGTTGTTGCACGGCGGGCCCCGCTGCCCCATCTTTGTGCAGTCGCTCCGAAGCCCTGCCTGGCACAGGCAGAGCGCAAGGCCGGAAGACCGCCGTTTCAGGGCTTGTCGGACGTGTTTTCCTTGCCACCCTGGCGCAGCATGGCGCGCATGTCCTGCAGCGACACCGCACTGCTTTCGCTGACGCGCACGCGTGGCGCGGGCTTGAACGCGTGGCCGTAGATGATCTCGAAGGTCAGCGCCAGTTGCCCGCCCTGCGCCGGGTCCGCCAGGCGGTCGGCCAGTGCTTCGTACAGCCGCGCCCGCCAGTGCCTGCCGCGCAGTGCGCCAAAGCGCTGCGGGTGCAGGTTGCAGCCGAGCTCGCGCAGCTCCTGCAACAGCCGCTCAGGCGTGGCAAAGGTCAGCGTGATGCGCTCCATGTCCATCACGGGCTCGGCAAAGCCAGCATGCACCAGCATGTCCCCCCAGTCGTGCATGTCGGTGAAGGCATGGCCCGCGGGTGGCCAGCCGAGCGCGGCATAGACGGCGTGCAATTCGCGCAGCGTATCGGGGCCCAGGCACGAGAACATCAGGTAGCCGTCCACCCCCAGTGCCCGGTGCCACTGGCTGATCAGCGCCTGTGGGTCGGCCGCGGTGTGCAGCGCCATGTTGGCCCACAGCATCTGCACGCTGGCATCCGCCGGCAGTCCAAACTGCATGCTGGCGGCAGCCCAGCGCGCAGGGTTCCACCACGGCCTTGCCAGCACTTGCTGGGCGGTGCTCTCGCGTTGTGGCGCGCTTTCGTACACCTGGCAACGGGCTTTGGGATAGCGGGCGCTTACCAGCGCATGCGCCTTCAGCCCGCCGCGCACCGGGTCCCAATGGCACCACGATGCGGGCGCTTCGCGGATCCACTGCAGGCGGTCTTCCATGCGGCGGGCGACTTCCTCATGCAGCCAGGGCGACGCCGCGGGCGCGGCCGCGTGCCAGCGGGCTGCGGCAACGGGATCAATGGTGGGGGGGCGCTCGGAAGACATGGGGGTATGCGGGGGACGCGCGAGTATATTGATTCATGCTCTTCACGGCCCTCCAGGGGATTTCGGACCGCCTTCGCACCACCGCTGGCTTTGTACCCAGCCAGTGTGCAGCGTGCCACGCCTGGCCAGCCCAGCGCGTCTGCACAGCCTGCACAGCGCGATTTGCCCAGCCTGCCACGCGCTGCCAGCGTTGTTCGCTGCGGGTGCCAGACGGCGTTGCCACCTGTGGCGCCTGCGTGTTGAACCCGCCGCTGTTTGATGCCTGCCTGGCCGCGGTGGACTATGCGTACCCCTGGGCCGGCGCGTTGGCCGATTTCAAGTTCAAGGGCGATCCGGGCTGGGCTGGCACGCTGGCCACGCTGATGCGCAGCACGCCCGGCGTCGAAGCTGCGCTGCAGGCAGCGGATTTGGTGCTGCCCGTCCCTCTGTCCACCGACCGCCTGCGCGAGAGGGGCTACAACCAGTCGGCGCTGCTCGTGCAACACCTGTCCCGGCCCAAGGCCGACGCGCTGAGCCTGTTGCGCGTGCACGCCACCGAAGCCCAGAGCGGCCTGCCGCGCGCGCAACGCCTGCGCAACCTGCGCGGCGCCTTTGCGGTGGAGCCCGCGCGCGCTCCCGCCTTGCGAGGCCGGCGCGTGGTGCTGGTAGACGACGTGATGACCACCGGCGCGACCCTGCATGCCGCCACCGAGGCTCTGCGCGAGGCCGGCGTAGCGCACGTCACCGCCGTCGTTCTGGCGCGCACCGCGGCCGACTGACGGGATACTTTTGATTACCAGCGGTTGCTTAACTCACAGTCGGGCCGATGACAATGGGAGGCATATGTTTCACATCGTCCTTGTCGAACCCGAAATCCCGCCGAACACCGGCAACGTGATTCGCCTGGCGGCCAACACGGGCTGCACACTGCACTTGATCGAACCCCTGGGGTTCTCGATGGACGACCGCCAGATGCGGCGCGCGGGGCTCGACTACCACGAGTACGCCCAGGTCCAATGCCACACTGGCTGGACCGCCTTCTTGCGCGACGCCCAGCCCGACCCCGCCCGCATTTTCGCCATGACGACCCATGGCTCGCAGTCCGTGCACTCCACGGCATTTTTCCCCGGCGACTGGCTGGTGTTTGGCGCCGAAACGCGTGGCCTGCCGTCCGAGCTGCGCGACAGCTTCCCCCCTGCACAACGCCTGCGCCTGCCCATGGTGGCCGGCCAGCGCAGCCTGAACCTCTCCAACGCAGTCGCAGTGACGGTGTTTGAGGCCTGGCGGCAAAACAGCTTTGCCATGCCCGACGGGGCCATCGAGGTGGAGCCCGAAGGCACGATCATCAGCGGCTTCGCCCAGCTGGGCTGACCACCCTCTGCATTGCGGAGCCCAGCGCTACGCCTGTCACCGTCACTTGCCGAGTGCAGCGTGCCCGTGCTGCTCGGCCATGGCCAGCGGCACCTGTTCGGTGAGGAAATCGAGAAACACCCGGGTACGCGCCGGCAGCATGCGACCCGAAGGCAGCGCGGCATAGATCGTGTAGCGCGAAAAGATCCACGCCGGCAGGATGTGCACCAGCTCGCCGCGGGCCAGGTGCTCTTCAGCCAGCAGGCGCGAGGTGACCGCCACCCCCGCGCCATCCACCGCAGCGCGCAGCAGCAGTTCGGTACTCACCGACTGCAATACCGCCGGCACATCGATCTCTTGCGGCGGCAGGTTGCCGCCGATCGATTGCAGGCGCAGCTTGCGGCCCGGCCCGACCTGGGAGCGCGCTGCCATGCCGGAATCGCGCAGGTAGTCGTGCTTGAGCAAATCCTGCGGCTCGCGCGGGATGCCGCGGCGCTCCAGGTAGTCGGGCGACGCCACCACGATGGCCTCACCCTGCAGCAGCGGGCGCGCCACGATGTTCGCGTCGAAATCCTCGCCCGCCACCATGATGGTCACGTCGTACTCGTCCACGCGCGCCGACGCATAAGCATCCAGATCGATATCCAGCAGCAGCTTGGGGAACTCGGCATGCCACAACGCCACCATGGGCGCGAGGAAATTGGTGGCCAGCACGGGCGCCGCCACGATGCGGATGGTGCCGCGCAGGTCGCGCGTGCTGGCCGCGGCGGCGGCTTCGGCGTCGTCGATCTCGTGCAGGATGGCGCGCACCCGTTGCAGGTACGACTCACCTGCGTCGGTGAGCGCGAGCTTGCGCGTAGTGCGCTGCAGCAGGCGCGTGCCCAGGTGCTGCTCCAGCTCCGCCACCATGCGGGTGACCACGGGAGGCGACATGTCCATAGCGCGGGCGGCGGCAGCAAAGCCACCCTCCTCCACCACGCGCTCAAAAACCTTCATGGCTTGCAGGCGGTCCATGGTTCAGGCCCCCCGCACGGCAGAGGCCCGGCTCAGGCCGGGGCGCCGAAATTGCGCGCCAGCGATTCCGCCACGCACACCGGCTTGTCGGTGCCCTCGCGCTCCACGGTCACGAGCCAGGTCATCTGCATGCCATCGGGCGCGATCGGCTCGGCGGCCTGCAGCGTCAGCCGTGCACGCAACCGGCTGCCCACGGGAACCGGCGAGGTAAAGCGCACCTTGTTGAGCCCGTAGTTGACCCCCATGCGCGCACCTTCGATGGTCAGGCCCGTTTCGAAGAACTGCGGGATCAGCGACAGCGTAAGAAAGCCGTGCGCAATCGGCGCGCCAAACGGCCCGGCCTTCGCCCGCTCGGGGTCCACATGGATCCACTGGTGGTCGCCCGTGGCCTGTGCAAACAGGTTGACCTGTTCCTGCGTGATGGTGATCCAGTCGGTCACGGCGACCTCCTGGCCGACACAGGCGCTGACTTCGGAATAAGAGCGGAAGATTTTCATCGCCGCAATGTAGCCCTGCGCCCCGGCACGCCTTGTCTGCCGGGTGACAGGTGTTTTCCCGGGGGCCTGGTTTTACGTTCTGCTTCACGCGGTCCTTCAAGAATTGAGCCAGGCACAGATCCCCTGCCACTGCTCAAGGTCTCGCGCCACGCGCCCTGGCGCCACGTCAAACAGCGTGAGGCCATGCGCCGCCAGGTGGATGTAGTTCTGCGTGTCGCGCAGGTAGCCCAGCACTGGAAAGCCGAGCGTGTCGACAAAGTGGTGGAGTTGCTCGGCGGCCTTGGTGCGGGCGTCCACGCGCATGCCCACAATGCCAACCTGCACCCCCTCCGCATGGCGGCGCTCGGCCAGCTGGTCCAGAAAACTGCGGGTGGCGAAGATGTCGAACACGCTGGGCTGCAGCGGCACGATGATCTTGTCGGCCAGCTTGAGTACATCATTCAGGCGCCAGCCGTGCAAGCCCGCAGGCGTGTCGAGCACCGCGTGGGTCGTGCCCTTGGGCGGGCGGCTGATCACGTCCGAGCTGATGCCGTCCCACGCCGCGATGGGGCGCGCCGCGGGCGGGCGCAGGCCCAGCCACAGTCGCGCGGACTCCTGCCGGTCGGTATCGCCCAGGATCACGGAGTGCCCTTGGCTTGCCAGGTAGCCCGCGATGTTGGTGGACAGCGTGGACTTGCCCACACCGCCCTTGGGATTGGCGACAACGATCACTGGCATGACGAGCTCCTTGGAATCAGTGGGTCCATGAAAAATACAAGCCAAATCGTGCCCTGGCGCTTGACGAATAAGCGCCAGCAGCTATAAAAACAAGAGCAAATCCTCGCTGGCGGTCGGTCTGTTCGCCGCACGCTCTCCGCCCTCGTGCCGAGTGGGGCTGATGCCCAGCGGCCCGCTGATCCGGTCAGTTCAAGCCTGCTGTCCGCCACGCTTCACAAAAAACAGTCCCGCGCCCACCGCCATCAGCAGCCCGCCAAACACCCGGTTCTGCGTGCGCACCGCCCGCGCACTGCGCATCAGTCGCCGCAGGGCGCTGGCCCCGAAAGCGTAGCCGTGCATCACCACCACGTCCACCGTCAATGTGGTGGCGGCCATTACCAGCAGCTGCGTCCACAGCGGGCGCGTGTCGGTCATGAACTGGGGCAGCACGGCGACCATGAAGATGATGCCCTTGGGATTGGTGGCGTTGGTCAGAAAGCCTGTGAGGCAGCGCTTTTGCCAGGTGCCGGCCGCGGCGGCCTCGTCGCCCTGCGCCAGCGGCGCATCGCCCGCGCGCCACTGGTTGAAACCCACGTAGATCAGGTAGCAGGCGCCCAGGACTTTGACGATGCTGAAAGCCAGCTCAGACGCCAACAGCAGCGATCCCACGCCCGCGCCGGCCACCAGCAGGATCAACAGCAGCCCCAGCTGCAAACCGAAGATGGTGGCCCCGGTCTTGCGCACCCCGAACGACAAACCATGGCTCATCGACAGCACGGCTCCGGAACCGGGCGACACCGCAATCAGGCACGATGCCGCAAAAAACGCGAGCCAAGTCTGCAAGTCCATGAGATCACACCGCACTGGCGGCCAAGGGGAGAAAGGGCCCGCATCTTAGCAACGCGGCTTGCATAGCGGCTTGTCTAAGGAAAAAACGGCCGCCAGCGCTTGATTTATAAGCGGCATCAGCTATCAAAACGCTAGCACGCAAATCAACAGAGCCTGGACTGGCTACAGAACACGCCCCACTGCCCGCCGCCAGGCCACAGCGGTGCCAGAATCCTTGCCAACCCGGCTGCTGGCCCAGCGCCTGCCACCGCCCCACCTCAGTCCCGCCTTTTTCGGCCCCTGCCC
>SDXZ01000051.1 GCA_004210805.1 Acidovorax sp. | reverse complement strand
GGGGGTGGGAGTTTTTTCAACTGCGGTTGCCATGGAGTTTCCTTTCAAGCGACTGCGCCACCAGGCTTACCGGGAAGCACAAAACAAAGTACAGCAGGGCCACGCAGGCGTACACCAAAAAGGGCTGGTAGGTGGCGTTGGAAATCATGCTGCCGGCCTTGGTCAGCTCGACAAAGCCGATCACCGACGCCAACGCCGTGCCCTTAATCACCTGCACAAGGAAACCCACCGTGGGCGGCACCGCAATGCGCAGCGCCTGGGGCAGCACCACGTGGCGCAGCTGCTCGCCGAAGTTGAGCGCCAGACTCTGCGCGGCCTCCCACTGGCCCTTGGGGATGGACGCTACGCAGCCGCGCCAGATCTCGGTGAGGTAGGCGCTGGTGTAGAGCGTGAGCGCAAACGCCGCAGCCGTCCACGGCGATGTCTTGATGCCAAAGAGCGCAATGCCGAAGTACGCGAGGAACAGCTGCATCAGCAGCGGCGTGCCCTGGAACACCTGCACATAGGCACCGATCAAGCGCTCGGTGCCCCGCACCTTGGACAGGCGCAGCACCAGCAGCAAGAGGCCTACCAACCCACCGCCGATGAAAGCGATGAGCGAGAGACTGACCGTCCAGCGCGCGGCCATCAGCAGGTTGCGCAGGATGTCCCACAACGAAAAATCAACCATGGCGATTTACCTCCCCACCAAGAATCGCGCCCCCACCCACATCAGCAGGCGGCGGGTCAGCATCGACAGCGCCAGGTACACCAGCGTGGCCAGGATGAACGCCTCGAATGCGCGAAAGGTGTTGCTGGAGATCAGGTTGGCGGCGTAGCTCAGCTCGGGGGTGGAGATCTGGCCACACACGGCCGAGCCCAGCATCACGATGATGATCTGGCTCACCATGGCGGGCCACACCTTGAGCAGCGCCGGTGGCAGGACCACGCGCCAGAAGGTCTGGCCGGGCGTGAGTGCCAGGCTCTGCGCGGCCTCGATCTGGCCACGCGGCGTGGCCTCAATGCCAGCGCGGATGATCTCGGCCGAATACGCGCCCAGGTTGATCACCATGGCCAGCACCGAGGCCACCTCGGGCGAGAGCTTGAGCCCCAACGCCGGCAGGCCGAAGAACAGGAAGAACAGCTGCACGATGAAGGGGGTGTTGCGCACCAGCTCCACATAGGCGGCCACGGCCCAGCGCAGCGGCAGCGCACGTGGCCCCAGGTTGCGGGCGCGTGCCCAGGCACAGGCCGTGCCCAGCAGCAGTCCCAGCACGGTGCCCACCACCGTGAGCCCGATGGTCCAGACCACGCCACGCACCAGCAGCGGCCAGGAGGACAGCACGGCAGAAAAATCAAGCGCAATCAGCATGGTGCGGGTGCACCGTGGCGCTTGTCACGCCACGGGCCTGTTCGGTTCGTTCAGCGGAGGGCTAGGAAGACGATCACAGGGGCAGGTCGCCTGCGGGACGGCCGAGCCACTTGCTGGACATCTTGTCGATGTCGCCCGACTTCTTCGCCTCGGCAATGATTTCATTCACCTTGAGGCGCAGCTTGTCCTCGCCCTTGGCCACGCCGATGAAGTTGGGGCTGTCCTTGAGCAGCAGCTTGTATTCGGTCTGCAGGTTGGGGTTCTTCATCATGATGGTGCCGGCGGTGGAAGCGCTGGTGGCAATCGCCTGCGTCTGACCCGACACGAAGGCCGAGATGCTGGCCGCGTGGTCCTCAAAGCGCTTGACGTCCACACCCGCGGGCGCGACCTTGGCCAGTTCCTGGTCTTCCATGGCACCACGCGTCACGGCGACACTTTTGCCTGCCAGGTCGGCAAAACTCTTGACGTTCAGGCTCTTGCTGGCAAACACGGCCTGGAAGAACGGGGCATACGCCGCAGTGAAGTCGATCACCTTCTCGCGCTCGGGGTTCTTGCCCAGCGTCGAAATAACGAGGTCGGCCTTCTGCGTTTGCAGATAAGGGATGCGGTTGGCGCTGGTCACGGGGATCAGCTCGACCTTCACGCCCAGCTTGGTGGCGATGTAGTTGGCCATTTCCACATCCAGGCCCTGGGGCTTGAGGTCGGTGCCGACAAAGCCGTACGGCGGGTAGTCGGTGGGGATGGCGATCTTGATTTCCTTGGCCTTCAAGATGTTGTCCAGCGCGTTTTGCGCGTGGGCGGCAGGGGCCAACAGCGCGGCCGACAGGCCCGTGGCGGCGAGCACGCCCAGTGTCAGGCGGCGGGTCGAGGAAACAAAGGCACGGTGGGCGGTCATAGCAGGGCTCCTAGGTAGGTGGATGCGTCGGCGGGTGTTGCGTCCTTGTCAGACGCTTTCGGGGTGGGACTTTGGGACGCAGCGCGGGGCTTGCGTTGCCGGGGCTGCGCGGTGGTGTCCGCTGCGGCGGCGGTGGTCTTGCGCACCGGGGCCAGCGCATCGCGCAGCCCGGCCAGCGGGTCGGTGCTGGCCTGCAGGCGCAGCGCGGATTGCACCGAGCCGATGTGTTCGGACATGAGCGCCTCGGCCTGGGCGATGTCCCCCGCCTCCAGCGCCTCGACGATGCGCACGTGGTCGGCGCAGGACTGCGCGGCGTCGTGCGAGGACTGGTAGAGCATGGCAATCAGCGTGGTGCGCGCGGTGAAGTCGCGCAGCGTATCGGCCAGCAGGCTGTTGCCGAGGCATTCGGCCAAGCACACATGAAAGTCGCCGAGCAGAAAGCTGCGCACGCCCACGTCTGTGCCGGCCAGCGCCGCCTTCTCGCGCTGCAGGTGGGACTTGAGCTGGCGCACAGCCGCCTTGTCCACGGATTTGAGCTGGTGCAGCAGGCCCAGCTCAATCACGCGGCGGGCCTCGAAAGCCTCACGCGCCTCGTCTTCTGAGGGTTCAATCACATACCAGCCACGCCGCGCGCTCACGGTGACGATGCCACGCGTGGACAGCCGCGTGAGCGCCTCGCGCACGATGGTGCGGCTGCAGTCGAACAGCATCGCCAGTTGCTGCTCGCCCAGGCGAGAGCCGGGGGCGAGCTTTTGCGCCATCACGGCTTCGATGATGCGGTTGCTGATCTCGGTGGCGGTGGTCATTGCCTCCACCTACGCAGGTTTTGTGCCAACTGGTATACAAGATGGATGCACCAGCGTGGCGCACCACTGGTTCAAACCAGTGCATTGCGCGCCTGGACCGGCCCTCTGGTGGCCGAGCTTGCACCAGTCTGACCACTGCCATGGCGCCCCGCGGGAGCCGGTGGTATTCTTTTTGACCACCTCGGAGACAACAAATGAACGCCCCCACCGCCGCCGCCCACCTCTTGCCCGAAATCAACCTGCGCAACGTACCGCAGGCCCTCCTCGAGGCGCTGCAGACCCGCTTTGGCTCGCGGTGCTCGCTGGCGCAGGCGGTGCGCGAGCAGCATGGGCGGGACGAGGGCTCCTTCGAAGCGCCACCGCCCTCGGCCGTGGTGTTTGCCGAGAACACGCAGGAGGTGGCCGACGCCGTGAAGCTGGCCAGCCAGTACGACGTGCCGGTGATTCCTTACGGCGCGGGTTCGTCGCTCGAAGGCCACCTGCTGGCCGTGCAAGGCGGCATTAGCATTGATGTGAGCCGTATGAACCAGGTGCTGAGCATCAATGCCGAAGACCTCACGGTGACCGTGCAGCCCGGCATCACGCGCAAGCAGCTCAACGACGCCATCAAGGACACAGGCCTGTTCTTCCCCATCGACCCGGGCGCCGACGCCAGCATCGGCGGCATGAGCGCCACGCGCGCCAGCGGCACCAACGCCGTGCGCTACGGCACCATGCGCGAGAACGTGCTCGCGCTGCAGGTGGTGACCGCCAGCGGCGACATCATCCACACTGGCACACGCGCCAAGAAGAGCAGCGCGGGCTACGACCTCACGCGCCTGCTGGTGGGCAGCGAAGGCACGCTGGGCATCATGACCGAGATCACCGTGCGCCTGTACCCGCTGCCCGAGGCCGTGAGCGCCGCCATCTGCTCGTTCCCGAGCATCGAGGCAGCGGTGCACACCGTCATCCAGACCATCCAGCTCGGCGTGCCGATCGCGCGCGTGGAGCTCATCGACCACCACACGGTGCGCATGGTCAACGCACACAGCAAGCTCACCCTGCGCGAAGAGCCGATGCTGCTGATGGAATTCCACGGCTCACCATCCAGCGTGAAGGAGCAGGCCGAGACCGTGCAGGACATCGCCAACGAGTTTGGCGGCAACGCGTTTGAATGGGCCAGCACGCCCGAAGAACGCACCCGCCTGTGGACCGCGCGGCACAACGCCTACTTTGCGGCCGTGCAAAGCCGTCCCGGCTGCCGCGCCATCAGCACCGACACCTGCGTGCCCATCAGCCGCCTGGCCGACTGCCTGCTCGAATCGATCGACGAGGTCGAAGCCAGCGGCATCCCTTACTTCCTCGTTGGCCACGTGGGCGATGGCAACTTCCACTTCGGCTACCTGATCGATCCCAACGACGCCGACGAGCGCGCCCGCGCCGAACAACTCAACCACCAGCTGGTGGCCCGCGCACTGTCGATGGGCGGCACCTGCACCGGCGAGCACGGCGTGGGCCTGCACAAGATGGGCTTTCTGCTGGACGAGACCGGCGCCGGCGCCGTGGACATGATGCGTTCGATCAAGCGAGCGCTGGACCCCAAGAACATCCTGAATCCGGGGAAGATTTTTGCAATGTGAGGCAAGCACCGGCTATTGCATCCACTCACAAGAACGTCTCTTGCCTCCCGCCACCCGTTTGGACTGGGCCGGTTGAAGTAGCGAGTCCTGACTCAGCCGAGACAGCACACATGTTCAGTTGGCTCAAACCATCGCCATTTCCTGATCCGCAACTTGGCGAACTTGTTCGCTCTCGAGGCCACTGGCGAGGAACGATCACTCTCGGTGCCAGAACCGCCCCACTTGCCGTGAATGGCAACCGTGGCGGACCCGATTCACGAGCACTACAAATGGCTCGCAGTCTGTCCAGCGAATTCTCGGCTTGGAAGCACGTCGTGGAGATTGCGCTTTTTGGGCACTACAAGCAGCACGCAGAGGCGTTGACCGCGGGCGCTGCACCAGTAACGCGCGAGCAACTTCCCGAAATCGAAAAGCCCAGTCAAGTTTGGCCCCAAGTCACTCTGGCGTTCGTTTCTGTCTCACCGCTCGACGGTGAACTCACTGCGGAGCTCGGGTACGACACGGCCTGGGATGAAGAGCACACGCTAGGGGCACGCTTCCAAGACGGGCAATTCATTGAGCTTTGTGGCAGCGTGGTGCCGTCATGATCGTTCAAGTCGTCGAGATTCTTTGGACCAAGGCAACTCGGGGTGCGCCGCGGTCCAACGAGAGGGCTTGTCTCCCAAGGGCGTTCGCAATAGGTTCTTCGGTGGCTGAATGTTTGATTCAGCACCACCGCATGGCCGAGTGGAAAGACTTCACTCCCGAGTTGAGCAAGACGGAGAATCTGTCGGCTATTCCGAGGTCGGTAGGCGTGCTTCGCCTGGTTCCAAAAAGCGATGGCGCCTTTGCTATCGGCGTTTTCGGAACACCCGACTCGGGACAACCGCAGCGCCGAGCGATTCAAAATGCAGTCCACCTGCTTCCTGGTCAATGGGCTCGCATTGTGCTGAACGCTCGCCACACGTCGTACTCCGGGCAGCACTATTCCGAGACGACCTTCAATGTCGCGTCCAATGTGCGCACCAATCGGTTCTTAGTCGGCCCGCCGGATCACGACCTCGATCTCAAAGCTGATCTGTTCTAAGACCGCAGTGGCACATGAGACTTATATCAACCGGGCCGCCGCGCAGACCTTGCGGTGTAGCCTCGAGCAGGTTGGATCCAACGCCATCGCGATCACAACCAATAAGCCTATGCCAAACAATAGCCCACTCCAAGTCGAGATCGTCGCCGAGCCCCAGCACGCCTCGCTGGCCGATCTGCTGTGCGAACTGCATGTGTTCTACAACGAGGGCGCCACGCCGTCGCAGACCGCGGTGAAGGAGCACCTTGAGCAAAACCTGCTCGCACCCGGCTCATCGCAGCGGCTGCTGGTGGCTTGGCGCGGTGATGGCCCGGTTCTGGGGTTTGCCGCCGTCTCGCTGGTGTTTTCGCTGGTTGACTTTGCCCCCGACACGCGCCGGCATTGCCAGCTCAAGGAGCTGTATGTGGGCGCGTCGCAGCGCAGCCAGGGCGTCGGGCGTGCGCTCATGGCCGGTGTCGCGCGGTACGCGTTCGACCACGGTTGCCACCGCATCGACTGGCCGGTAAAGGCATCCAACGCCCGCGGAATCCTGTTCTATGAAAGCCTGGGCGCCACACGTGTGCCCGAGAGGCTCAGCTATCGGCTGACCGAGCCCGCGCTGGGCCGGCTGGCCGGTGAAAGCGGCAGCTGCCGCTGACGCGCACACGCTTTCCAACACGCCGGGCCTCACCTTGATTCGCTTTCTTGCACTCCTGCTGTCGGCGTTGGGCAGTGCCGTCTTTGGTGGCTTGCTGCTGGTGTCCCTGGTGCAACCCACCTGGGTAGAACGCGGCGCACGCAAGTTGATCCGCCAGCAGATCGAGCACAAAGCCGGTCAGAAGCTGCAGGCTCTGGACGAACGCTTTTTGAGCGCACAGGCACGGGCCCTCTGGCACAACAAGGCGCAAGAGATTGAAGCCACACGCAAGGCAATGGCCGCAGGCCTGCCGGCACGGGTCGCGGCCTTGGCCGCCGAGATGGGGATCCCCGCGTGCGAATGCCGCCAGCGGCGCCAGCAGCGGCTGGAGCTGCAGATCGGCACCGCGCAGCAAATGCAGGCCCAGCTGGACGACTTGATCCGCAGCGCCTATCTGGACACCGCCGCCAAGCTGCTGCGCGAGTTGCGCATTTTCACCGGCGCCAATGCACTGGCGTTTGTGCTGCTGGGCATGGCGGCCTGGCGCACGCCGCGGGGTGCAAACCGTGCGCCCAGTGCGGCGCTGGTTCCGGCTGCCACAACACTTGTCGTGGCCACTCTGGCCAGCAGCGCCATCTACCTCTGGGGCCAGAACTGGCTGCACACCATCGTGTTCGGCAGCTATGTGGGCTGGGCCCAACTGGCCTACATTGCGCTGGTGTACGCGTGGCTGTGCGACCTGCTGTTCAACCGCGCACGCGTCAGCCTGCAGCTGTGCCAGGGCAGCATGAGCGGCGCCCTGTCACCCTGCTGAAAGCAACTCCCATGCGCATCGCACTTGTCTCGGACATCCACGGCAACCTGTCCGCCCTGGAGGCCGTCGCCGCCGACATCCGGCGCCGCGGCGCGGACCAGGTGGTGAACCTGGGCGACAACCTCTCGGGGCCGCTGCTGCCGCGCGAGACGGCGCAGTGGCTCATGGCCTCGGGCTGGCTGTCGCTCGCTGGCAACCACGAGCGCCAGGTGCTGGAGCTGCGCCCCGGGCGCGGCGGGCCGTCGGACCAGTATGCCCACGCGCAGCTCACCGAGCCGGAGTTCGCGTGGCTGGGCACGCTCAAGCCCTGGCACCGGCTCAGCGACGATGTCTATCTGTGCCACGGGTCACCGCGCAGCGACCACGAATACCTGCTCGAAACGCTGGACGGCAGCGCGCTGCGCCTGGCCACAGCGCCCGAGATCACTACCAGGCTCCACGGCGAGCACGCGCCCGTCATCGCGTGCGGCCACACCCATGTGCCGCGCGCTGTGCGGCTGGGCGCGAGCCTGCTCGTGAACCCCGGCAGCGTCGGTCTGCAGGCCTACAGCGACGACCACCCGGTGGCCCATGCGGTGCAGACCGGGTCGCCCGACGCCCGCTATGCGCTCATTGAACAGCGCGGTGGGCGTTGGCAGGTGGAGCACATTGCGGTGCCGTACGACCACGGGTCGATGGCCGCGCTGGCCGAGCAGCGCGGGCGGCCCGACTGGGCGCACGCCCTGCGCACCGGCTACATGCCCTGACGAGGTAGCGTGGGAGCGGGCTGCCCGCTGCGCCGTCGGTCAGCCGTGCACGCTCCGCGAGTCCGTGGGCGCCTGTGCACGGTCGTGCATTCCGTAATCGCGCACGACGTCGGCCACACGCAGCCGGTAGTTGGCAAAAATGTGATCCCGTCCCGCCTGCTGCGTGGCGCGGTGGGCCTCCATCTGCCGCCAGCGCGCCACGGCTTCTCCATCGCGCCAGAAGGACAGCGACAAGAGCTTGCCCGGCGTGCTCAGGCTCTCAAAACGTTCGATGGAGATGAAGCCATCGATTTGCTCCAGCAGCGGCCTGAGCGCTGCGGCAGCGCCCAGGTAGGCGTCCTTCTGGCCGGGGGCCGGCTCCACTTCGAAGATCACCGCCATCATGCGGCGACCTCCTGCGGGTGCGCGGGCAGGCCCAGCGTGCCTTGCACGCCCTGGGCGAAGCTGCGCTCCTCGCGCAGGATGAAGCGCTTCTCCTGCGCCAAGGCAAAGTTGGCGCGGCCTTCGGGGTCGGTGAGCAGGCGGGCGCGGTAGGCCTCGTACGCGGCCAGCGACTCAAATCCGATGAGCCCCCAGGCCTCGTAGTTGCTGCCCTCGTGGGGCAGAAAGTAGCCCAGCAGGTGGCCGCCGCAGCGCGGGATGATCTGGCCCCAGCGGCGCGCGTATTCGGCAAACAGCTCGCGCTGGAAAGGGTCGATTTCGTAGCGGATAAAACAGGTGATCATGGTGTGAAAGCCCGGCGCGGGACGCGTGGTGTGGATGAGGCCTTGACGATAGGCGCTTGACGCCCCGAGATGGTTCGCCCAACATCGAACCATGAAAGACGGCCCCCACATCGCGCGCATTGCCGCGCTCATCGGCGACAGCGCGCGCGCCGAAGTCCTCACGGCCCTGATGGCCGACCGCGCGCTCACGGCCACCGAGCTGGCCGACATTGCCGGGGTCACCAAGCAGACGATCAGCGCCCATCTGGCCAAGCTGCTGGATGCGGGCCTGCTGTCCGTGGAAAGTCAGGGCCGCCACCGCTACTTCCGCCTGGCCGACCGCGATGTCGCGCACCTGCTGGAGTCGCTGATGAACGTGGCCTTCCGCGCCGGTGCCGTGCGCCTGCGCTCCAGCCCGCGCGAACCAGCGCTGCGGCGTGCACGCATGTGCTACGACCACCTGGCGGGCGAAGTGGGGGTGCAGTTGCACGAAGCGCTGCTGCGCCAGGGCTACCTGGTCGCGTCGGACGAGGGCCTGGCGTTGACCGAGGCGGGCGCCGAGTGGTTTGCGCACCAGGGCATCGACACCGCCGGCGTGGCGCGCCAGCGGCGCATGCTGTGCCGGCCCTGTCTGGACTGGAGCGAGCGCCGCCACCACCTGGGCGGCGCACTGGGTGCTGCGCTGCTGCAGCGCCTGGTGGAGCGCGGCTGGGCGCGGCGCGACAAGGACTCGCGTGTGGTGCATTTCTCGGCCAAGGGCGAACTGGCCTTGCGCGCGTGGACGGCGCCTGCCGCCGGCGAAGCCGCCAGCAACGACGCCCCTGCCCAGCCCGCGCGAGGGGGACGCGGCCGACGCGGCTGAAAGATCTCGCGCCGTTCGCAGCGGCCGTACTGCCCGGGATCGTGTGCGGCCGCCGGCCCGCGCTGTCAATTCACCTTGATCAGCCGCCAATCAATCCGGTTGTCCGGCCGCTGCACCAGGTCCACGTTTTTCTTCATCGCCCAGGCCAGCATCTGGTTGTGCAGCGGGATGTTCGCCACTGTGTCGTTCTGCAGTTGCAGGCCTTCGGTGAGCAGGCGGTTGCGCACGGGCAGGTCGATCTCGGTCTTCACGCGGTCCACGATGTAGTCCATGCGTTCATTGCTGTACCGGCCCAGGTTGTAGTTGCCGTCGCCGCCCGTGGTCTTGGTGCGCACCAGCGACTGCAGCGTGTACAGCGCATCGAACGTGGGCACGCCCCAGCTGAGCATTGCGATGCTGGCCTCATGCCGCTGGGCCATGGGGTAGTACGTGACAGCAGGCAGCGTGCGCAGCCGGGCCTTGACGCCGATGCGTGACCACATGGAGGTGATGGCCTGGCACAGCTCTTCGTCCTGGATGATGGCGTTGTTGCTGCACGCGAAGTCCACCTCGAAGCCCTCCTTGTAGCCCGCCTCGGCCAGCAATGCCTTGGCTGCATTCGGGTCGTACGGCAGGCGCTTGTCCACGGTGTCTGTCCAGCCGTTGACCAGAGGTGAAACGATGGCGCCGGTGGGCTTGGCCATCCCGCGCATGGTCACACGCTGCAGCGCCGCGCTGTCGATGGACTGGTACAGCGCCTTGCGCACGCGCAGGTCCTTGAGCGGGTTCTTGCCCTTGACGTTGCTGCCCGGCAGTTCGTCTCGGAACTGGTCCATGGCCAGGTAGATGGTGCGGTTCTCGACCATCTCCATGACCTTGAGGTTGGGGTTGGCCTTGAGCCGGCCCAGGTCCTGGATGCTGGTGTCGCGCACCATGTCCACCTCGCCCGAGAGCAACGCGGCGATGCGCGTGGCCTCGGACTTGATCGGGGTGTAGGTGATCTCGGTCACGTTGCCTTCGGCCTTGCCGGCGTTCCACCAGTGCGGGTTGGTGGCAAACACGATCTTCTGGTCGGGCACCCATTCCTTGAGCACGAAAGGGCCGGTGCCCATGGCATTGCGGTGCGAGAAGGTCTCGTCCTTGCCCTTGATGTCCTTGGGTTCCACTGAGTTGTTCTTCTCGGCCCACGCCTTGCTCATCACGCGCAGCTCGGTCAGCTGGTTGAGCAGCACCGGGTTGGGGTTCTTCAGAAAGATGTCTATGGTCTCGCCATCCACCTTGGCGATGCGGTCCATGCCCTGGGTGTAGATCGCATAGGTGGACGTCTTGCTCATGGCGCGCTGCAGCGAATAGACCACGTCGTCCGCCGTCATGGTGGAGCCGTCGCTGAACTTCACGCCCTGCCGTAGCTTGACGCGCATCTGCGTAGGGCTGACCTGCTGCCACGATGTGGCCAGCAGCGGCTCGACCTTGAGGGTGCGGCTGTTGAACATCACCAGCGACTCGTACACCGCCGCATGGATGCCGTTGCCCAGCGCACTGTTTTGCGAGTGGATGTCCATGGTCTGGATATCGCTGGAGCCGGCCCATTTGAAAGGCTTGGCCGACACGACCGCAGGGACGGCAAAGCTTGTGAGGACCACGGTGGTGGCCGCCAGCAAAGAACGCGTAAATGGCATGACAGGTTTCCTTGATGAAGGGGAAACCGGCAATATGCAGCAGGACGCCCTGCCGCCCAAGCGCTGCAGCGCTGGTGTGGCGCGGGCGATTCAGCAAGACGCCGAGACCGCTTGCGCTGATGACGCCGCTGCGATAGGCGCCTGGCAACAGCCGGGGCCTGTCCGAGGCGATTACGGTGGCGTTGCCGCCACCGGATACCGCAGCCCCTCGCGCGCAGTTCCCACCTGCAAAAGGTTGATGACCCCCATCACGTCGTCCACCAGCGCCACCGCCTTCTCCAGCGCATCGGCCTCTTCCTGCGAGCGCACGCAGCCCATCAGCGTGACGAGACGCCGCTCGCCAAGGACCCACACGCTGGTGCCGTCAAAACGGCCGTCTTCGCGGATGTAGCGCTGCACGCGGGGGATGATCTCGGCGTCGTACAGATAGGAATTGGGCAGGCGGCAGCGCCCCACACGGTGGCAGCTGCCGCCATGCTGCGAGCGCACATGCGCCAGGTCGCGCACCTCGGCCTCGGTGTACAGCGGCCCTTCGGGCACCGGGCACTGCGGCAATGCGGCCGTGACCTTCACGAACGGGTCGTTGAAGGCATTGGTGCGGGCGGGGTTGGCGGCGTGTTGTGCTGAGGTGACCGCAGGGGCCATCGCCGCGCACATCCACCCAACGAGCACACAGAAAGCATGAACACTGCGCATGGGGAACTCCTGGATGTGCGGGGACGGCAGCGCGCCGCGCGAGGTGTGGTGTGGTGTGTGGATCAGCTGTCTGGCCGCCCGCTGGGCGCATCGAGCGCGATCTGGTAGCGCGCAAACGCCCGGGCGCCTTTGAACACGCAGTCGTGCAGGGTAAAACCAAAGCCTTCGTACAGCGCGCGCAACGGTTGCCGGTCGGCCACGCAATCGAGCCGCAGATAACGCAGTCCCAGGCTTCGGGCGTGCCCGCGGCTGAAGGCCAGAAGTGCGGCTGACACACCTTGCCCGGCCCATGCCCGACGCACCGCCAACTTGTGCAAAAAAGCGGAAGTGTCGGGTTCAGCATCCGGCCAGAAGACCAAGTCTTCGCGCTGAAATCGCACCACCCCCACCACCTCGCTCCCCACTTCGTCATGGTGCACTTTCGCCACCACATAGTGGCCGCTGGCGACATCCCGCTGCACAGCGTCATCGCCAAAATCGGCCACCGACCACAGCGGCATCTGGTGGTCGATCAGCCACTGCGCAGCTTCGCGCAGCGTGGCTGCCACGGCGGCGCTGTCGGAGGGGCGGGCGAATTCGATGTGCATGAAAAAGCGGTGTTGGCCTGCAAGCCGGGGGCGGCCTGCGCCGGATGATGCCAGTGAAGCAAAGCGGCGCAAGCCCCGGCGGCTGGAACGTACGGTCTACTCACATATTCATAGCAAACAGCACTTATACATCCAGCGCTGGAGGCCATTTTTATTCAAATTCTCATGCCAAACCGCACTCTCCATTCCCCAGCCCGCTCCCCGGCTTTGGCGTGCCGCCTACGATGTGCTGACCATGCCCAGTGACCTGATCGTCCACCGCCCGGAAGGCCTGTACTGCCCCCCCGGCGATTTCTACATCGACCCCTGGCGGCCGGTCAGCCGGGCCGTGATCACGCATGCACATTCAGACCACGCGCGCATGGGCTCGGCCCACTATTTGGCGCACCAGGACAGCGAGGGCACGCTGCGCAACCGGCTGGGCGCCGACATCGACCTGCAGACCCTGGAGTACGGCGAGGCCATCGACCAACAGGGCGTGCGCGTGTCGCTGCACCCCGCGGGGCATGTGCTGGGGTCGTCGCAGGTGCGCATAGAGCACGGCGGTCAGGTGTGGGTGGCATCGGGCGACTACAAGCTCGAAGACGACGGCACCTGCCCGCCCTTCGAGCCGGTGCGCTGCCACACCTTCATCACCGAGTCCACCTTCGGCCTGCCCATCTACCGCTGGCCGTCGCAGCCCGTGCTGTTCGCCGACATCAATGCCTGGTGGGCTGCGAATGCCGCAGCGGGCAAGGCCAGCATCCTGTACGCGTATGCCTTCGGCAAGGCGCAGCGGCTGCTGCACGGGGTGGACCCGAACATCGGCCCCATCGTCGTGCACGGCGCGGTAGACCCGCTCAACGCCGTGTACCGCGCAGCCGGCGTGGCACTGCCACCCACCATGCGCGTGACCGACCCGGGCGTCACCAAGGCCGAGCTGCGCCGCGCGCTGGTGCTGGCGCCGCCCTCGGCCGCGGGCACGCCCTGGCTCAAGCGCTTTGGCGAGCATTCCGATGCGTTTGCCAGCGGCTGGATGCTGGTGCGCGGCGCACGCCGCCGCCGTGGCGTGGACCGCGGCTTCGTGATGAGCGACCACGCGGACTGGCCCAGCCTGCAAAAGGCCATCGGCGCCACCGGGGCCGAGCGCGTCATCGTGACCCACGGCAGCACCGAGGTGATGGTGCGCTGGCTGTGCGAGCAGGGCCTGGACGCGCAGGTGTTTGCCACCGAGTACGGCGCGGACGACAACGAGGATGACAGCAACGCGGGGACGCCCTCTTCCGCCTCTGACTCCTCGGGCTCTGACGCTTCCGCATCTGCTACCTCTGCCACCCCTGGCAACGCTGAGCAGGACAGCGCCAAGCCCCCGGAGCCCACGCCATGAGGGCATTTGCCGAGCTGTTCCAGGCGCTGGATGCCACCACCGGGCAGTCGGCCAAGCTGGCGGCGCTGGTGGCCTACCTGCGCGTGGCGCCGCCGGCCGATGCGGCCTGGGCGACCTACTTTCTGGCCGGTGGCAAGCCGCGCCAGATGGTCCCTACCAAGCGCCTCAAAGCCCTGGCGCAAGAGGCGGCGGGCCTGCCCGAATGGCTGTTCGAAGAGAGCTACCAGGCCGTGGGCGACCTGGCCGAAACGCTGGCTCTGCTGCTGCCCCCGCCTGCCCAGCCGGTCGATGTACCGCTGGCCGAATGGATGGCCCAGCTACTGCCCCTGCGCACCCTGCCGCCCGACGAGGCTGATGCCTGCCTGCGCGCGCAGTGGGACATGCTGGCGCCGGAGCAGCGCTTTGTGTACTTCAAGCTCATCACCGGCAACTTCCGCGTGGGGGTGTCGCGCCTGCAGGTCACGCAGGCGCTGGCCACGGTGAGCGCCCTGGACCCCAAGCGCATTGCCCACCGGCTGATGGGCTACACGCAGATCGGCCGGCAGCCCGCAGCAGACGACTACGCCGCCCTGATCGCGCCAGTGGACGACGCCGTCGATGGCAGCGTGCCCGGCACGGGTGACTCCGGCATGGCGGGCCAGCCCTACCCCTTCTTCCTGGCCCACCCGTTCAGCCAGCCGGTGGCCGAGATGCCCGCGCTGCTGGGCACGCCAGATGACTGGCTGGTGGAATGGAAGTGGGACGGCATCCGCGCGCAGATCGTGCGCCGGGCAGGCGCGGTGTGGGTCTGGTCGCGTGGCGAAGAGCTGGTGACCGATCGCTTCCCCGAGCTGGCCGAGGCCGCGATGGCGCAGCTGCCCGATGGCACGGTGGTCGATGGTGAGATCCTGGTGTGGCTGCCGGGCGAGCCCCAGCCGCGCCCCTTTGCCGACCTGCAAAAGCGCCTGGGCCGCAAGACGCTGGGCGCCAAGTTGCTGCGCGAACTGCCGGTGGTGCTGGTCGTCTACGACCTGCTCGAACATGCGGGCCAGGACTTGCGCCAGCAGCCCCAGCAGGCGCGGCGCGCGCTGCTGGAGGCGCTGCTGCCGCTGCCGGCCGATGCAGCGCAAGGAACACTCACAACCACCGAACCGTTCACGGCGGGCTTGTCGAAGCGCGGTACTGGACTTCGACAAGCTCTGTCCGAACGGATAGTGGAGCTTGACCTCGAACCCACGCCCTCGGCAACCACCGCACCGCAGCACACCCTGCGCCTGAGCGCGCTCCTGCACGGTGCAGACTGGACGGACTTGGCGCGCCAGCGCGAGGCCGCACGCGGCATGGGCACCGAGGGCTTTATGCTCAAGAACCGCCAGGCCCACTACGGCGTGGGCCGCACCAAGGACGTGGGCGTGTGGTGGAAGTGGAAGATCGACCCGATGAGCGTGGACGCCGTACTCATCTACGCCCAGCGCGGCCACGGCCGCCGCGCCAGCCTGTACAGCGACTACACCTTTGCCGTGTGGAACGGTCCGCCCGAGGACCCCGAGCGCCAGCTGGTGCCGTTCGCCAAGGCCTATTCGGGCCTGACGGATGTGGAGATCGGCCAGGTGGACGCCATCGTGCGCAAGACCACGCGCGAGAGCTTCGGGCCCGTGCGCAGCGTGGATGCGACCATGGTCTTCGAACTCGGCTTCGAAGGCATCGGCAAGAGCCCGCGCCACAAGAGCGGCATCGCAGTGCGCTTTCCGCGCATGCTGCGCTGGCGCAAGGACAAGACCGTGGCCGAGGCGGACACTTTGCAAACCTTGATGGCGCTGTTGCCGGGGCAGGACGCAGCGGAATGAACACCGCCGCCAAGGCCCCGCCCCGCCGTCCGCGCAAGCCGTTGCCCACAGCCGCCTTGGGTGCTGCAGCGGGCTGGATGGCAGCGCGCGGATGGCAACCCTTCGGCTTTCAGCACGAGGTGTGGCGCGCATTGGGCGAGGGCCGTTCGGGCCTGCTGCACGCCACCACCGGTGCGGGCAAGACCTATGCGGTGTGGCTGGGCGCGCTGCAGCACCTGGCGCTGGCCGGGCAAGCGCAGGCGCTGGCGGCGGCAGCCGGATCGACCAGACAGACCACATCCCCACCCGTTCGGGCTGAGCCTGTCGAAGCCGGGGTCGGTTCCACGGAGGCTACAACGCCGTCGGACGGCACAAGCGACCGCACCGCCCTGCGCAAGCGCCGCGCGGCCGCACCGCCCCTGACCGTGCTGTGGATCACCCCCATGCGCGCCCTGGCGGCCGACACGCTGCGCGCGCTGCAGGCCCCGATGCCCGACCTGGCCCCGGACTGGACCAGTGGCCTGCGCACCGGCGACACCGCCAGCGGCGAGCGCGCCGCGCAGGACCGACGCCTGCCCACGCTGCTGGTGACCACGCCCGAAAGCGTGTCGCTGCTGCTGGCCCGCGCCGACGCCCACGAGCGCCTGCGCCATGTGCAACTGGTGGTCGTGGACGAGTGGCACGAGCTGGTGGGCAACAAGCGCGGCGTGCAGGCGCAGCTGGCGCTGGCGCGCCTGTCGGGCTGGAACCCGGCGCTGCAGGTGTGGGGCATGTCGGCCACGCTGGGCAACCTGCAAGAGGCGCTCGACACCCTGCAGCCCCGCCCCGCCCCAGATGCCCCGGCCGCATCACCCGCCGTACTGGTGCAAGGCCGCGTGGACAAGGCGCTGAAGGTGCAGGTGATGCTGCCGGCCAAGGTGGACCGCTTTGCCTGGGCCGGGCACATGGGCCTGGCACTGCTGCCGCAGGTGGTGGAGTCCATCGAGTCTTGTGCATCCTCCTTGGTGTTCACGAACACGCGGTCGCAGGCCGAGCGCTGGTACCAGGCGCTGCTGGAGGCGCGGCCCGACTGGGCCGGCACCATCGCGCTGCACCACGGGTCGTTGAGCCAGGACGTGCGGGCCTGGGTGGAGAACGGCTTGAAAGCCGGTCTGCTCAAGGCCGTGGTCTGCACGTCGAGCCTGGACCTGGGCGTGGACTTTCTGCCCGTGGAGCAGGTGCTGCAGATCGGCTCGGCCAAAGGCGTGGGGCGGCTGGTGCAGCGCGCGGGCCGCTCGGGCCATGCGCCGGGGCGCACGTCCAGCATCACGCTGGTGCCCACGCACAGCCTGGAGCTGGTTGAGGCCGCTGCCGCGCGCCATGCGCTGGCGCTGGGCCGCATCGAAGACCGGCACACGCCGCGCGCGCCGCTCGATGTGCTGGTGCAGCACCTGGTCACCATCGCCCTGGGCGGCGGCTTCGAGCCCGATGCGCTGCTGGCCGAGGTGCGCCGCGCGCCGGCGTATGCGCAGCTGGCCGACAACGACTGGCAGTGGGCGCTGCAGTTTGTGCGCCAGGGTGGGGCCTCGCTGGCCATCTACCCCGACTTTCAGCGCGCTGCGCCAGACGAAGAAGGCATCTGGCGCGTGCCCGATGCGCGGCTGGCACGCCGGCACCGCAGCAATATCGGCACCATCGTGAGCGATGCCAGCATGCAGGTGCAGTTCGTGAGCGGCGGGCGCCTGGGTTCGGTGGAAGAGAGCTTCATCGCGCGGCTGCGCAAGGGTGACGTGTTCATGTTCGCCGGCCGCCTGCTGGAGCTGGTGCGCACCCAGCAGATGACGGCCTACGTGCGCATCGCCCCCAAAGGCAGCGCCGCGCTGCCGCGCTGGAACGGCGGGCGCATGCCGCTGTCGAACACGCTGGCCGACGCCATGCTGGAGATGCTGGAGCAGGCCGAGCGCGGCGTCTACGCATCGCCCGAGATGTTGTGCGCCCAGCCGCTGCTGGCGCTGCAGCACGCCTGGTCGGCCCTGCCCACGCCCAGCCGCCTGGTGGCCGAAACCCTGCACACACGCGAGGGCTGGCACCTGTACCTGTACCCGCTGGCGGGCCGCCTGGTGCACCTGGGCCTGGCGGGGCTGCTGGCCTGGCGTGCATCGGAGCAGGTGCCCAACACCTTTTCCATCGCGGTCAACGACTATGGGCTGGAGCTGCTGTCCGCCAAGCCCGTGGACTGGGCCGCGCTGCTGCCGCGCCTGATCGGTGAAGGCACGCACACCACCATCGGCAGCGGGCTGGAGGACGAAGTGCTCGCCAGCCTCAACGCGACCGAGATGGCGCGCCGGCGCTTTCGCGAGATAGCGCGCATCGCAGGCCTCATCTTTCAAAGCCACCCCGGCGAGCAGCGCAGCAGCCGCCAGCTGCAGGCCTCGTCGTCGCTGTACTACGACGTGTTCGCGCAGTACGACCCCGACAACCTGCTGCTGGCCCAGGCCCGCGCCGAGCTGCTGGCCAACGAGCTGGACATGGAGCGCCTGGCGCGCACCCTGCGCGGCATGCAGGCCCAGACCCTGTCCATCCATGCGCTGGAACGCCCCACCCCGTTCGCCCTGCCGCTGATGGTGGAGCGCTTTCGCGAGCGCCTGAGCACCGAGACCCTGGCCGACCGCCTGGCGCGCATGGTGATAGCGCTGGAGAAGGCCGCCGACGACACCACCGGCACCTACCTCGCCGACAATACCGTGGCCCCGGCCGACATGGCCTGGGACGTCCCCGACGGGGCCACCGCATCCCCCCGGCGCTCACGCCGCGGCGACACGGAGGGCGCACCCCGCCGACCCCGGGGACGCCACGGATTCTGAGCACGCCGACGACGACCGACCTTTCCCGTGACCGCAGACACCGCCCCCGCCCCTACGCACCCGTCCCCACCTGCTGGCGCCCACGCCATCACCCTGCCCTGCGGCACTCCCCTGTGGCTGCTGCCCCAGCGCGCCGTGTGGTGGCCCGCCGCACGCATGGCCTTCGTGGCCGACGTGCACTTCGGCAAGGCCGCCACCTTCCGCCGCGCAGGCCAGCCGGTGCCCCATGGCACCACGGCCGACAATCTCGCGCGGCTCGACGCGGTGCTGGCGGCCACGGGGGCGGAGCACCTGGTCTTTCTGGGCGACTTTTTGCATGCGCGCAGCGGTGCCGCCGACGCCCTTTGGCAACAACTGCTGCCCTGGCGCCAACGCCACGCCGGCGTGCAGATGACGCTGGTGCGCGGCAACCATGACGCGCATGCCGGCGAGCCGCCCCGGGGCCTGAACATCGAGACGGTGGAAGAGCCGTGGCAGCCGCTGAACAACGCCCTGCTGCTGGGCAGCCACCATCCACAACCGCGCCCCGGCTACACGGTGCTGGCGGGGCATTGGCACCCTACGGTGCGGCTGCGCGGACCGGCGCGTGACACGCTGCAGTTGCCGTGTTTTGTGCTGGAGCCCGCGGCCGTCGATGGCGCGTTGTTGGTGCTGCCGGCGTTTGGCGCTTTCACGGGCACGGCACGATTGGCGTTGCACGCAGCGGCGCAACGGTTTGCGATCGCGGGGAGCCAAGTGTTGCCTGCGCCGCGCTGACGAAAAATCCTGTCCACATCGTGCCGTTTGGCAAGGTGGGGCGCAGTGCGGTGCATGGCATCCCCGGTTTTGCAGCGGTCCCGCTCCTGGCGCACCACCGGGCGTCCCACGGCAAATTCCGGCCGGATTTTGCTGCGCCGCAGCATCGCTGGCCTTGTGCCTGCAGGCATCCATCGGCACCTCCACCGTGCGAGGTTTATCCCTTCCAAGCGAAAAAAACCCATCCTCAAACGGCCATATTTCCGCATCATGAGATTCGATTGCAAAAACCGTGGACCGGGAAAGCGCCAAGGAAGGAGAATGCGAGAGCATCCGCGTTTGGCCTCTGTCCTGCACCGGTAGGGGCCGTCCACACACTCGTTTCGTGAGACAAGCCATGACGACCCAGCAACCGACCATCATCTACACCCTGACCGACGAGGCACCTCGCCTGGCCACGGCTTCCTTTCTTCCCATCATCCGCACCTTTGCCGCGCCTGCCGGCATCAACGTGGCGGAATCGGACATCTCCGTGGCCGCCCGCGTGCTGGGCGAGTTCCCTGAGTACCTGAAGGAAGACCAGCGCGCGCCGAACACGCTGGCCGAGCTGGGCAAGAAGACGCTGCAGCCCGATGCCAACATCATCAAGCTGCCCAACATCAGCGCTTCGGTGTCGCAGCTCAAGGCAGCCATCGCCGAGCTGCAGGAAAAGGGCTACGCACTGCCGGACTACCCGGACCAGCCCAAGGACGACAAGGAAAAGGACATCAAGGCCCGCTACAGCAAGTGCACCGGCTCGGCCGTGAACCCTGTACTGCGCGAAGGCAACTCGGACCGCCGCGCGCCCAAGGCCGTGAAGGAATACGCCCGCAAGAACCCGCACAGCATGGCCGAGTGGAGCCAGGCCTCGCGCTCGCATGTGTCGCACATGCACGCCGGCGACTTCTACCACGGCGAAAAGTCCATGACGCTCGACCGCGCCCGCGAAGTCAAGATGGAGCTGATCACCAAGAGCGGCAAGACCATCGTCTTGAAGCCCAAGGTCGCGCTGCTCGACCGCGAGGTCATCGACAGCATGTTCATGAGCAAGAAGGCGCTGCTGGAGTTCTACGAGAAGGAAATCGAAGACGCACGCAAGACCGGCGTGATGTTCTCGCTGCACGTCAAGGCCACGATGATGAAGGTCTCGCACCCCATCGTGTTCGGCCACTGCGTGCGCATCTTCTACAAGGACGCGTTTGCCAAACACGCCAAGACCTTTGAAGAGCTTGGCGTGAACGTGAACAACGGCATGGTCGACCTGTACAGCAAGATCGAGACGCTGCCACAAAGCCAGCGCGACGAGATCAAGCGCGACCTGCACGCCTGCCACGAACACCGCCCCGAGCTGGCCATGGTCGATTCGGCCAAGGGCATCACCAACTTCCACTCACCCAACGACATCATCGTGGACGCCTCCATGCCCGCGATGATCCGAAATGGCGGCAAGATGTGGGACGCCAACGGCCGCCTGAAGGACGTGAAGGCCGTGATGCCCGAGTCGACCTTCGCCCGCATCTACCAGGAGATCATCAACTTCTGCAAGTGGCACGGCGCGTTC
>SDXZ01000253.1 GCA_004210805.1 Acidovorax sp. | reverse complement strand
GCAGGCACCGTGCAGATGCGCCAGGGCTTCTTCAGTGTTCAGCAGACCTGCCCGCACTGCCGCGGCACGGGCAAGATCATTCCTGAGCCTTGCACCACCTGCCACGGCCAGGGCAAGCTCAAGAAGCAAAAGACGCTGGAAGTGAAGATCCCCGCGGGCATCGACGACGGCATGCGCATCCGCAGCACCGGCAACGGTGAGCCGGGCACCAATGGCGGCCCACCGGGTGACCTGTACATCGAGATCCGCCTGAAGAAACACGACATCTTCGAGCGGGATGGCGACGATCTGCACTGCCAGGTGCCGGTGAGCTTCATCACAGCCGCGCTCGGCGGCGAGATCGAGGTGCCGACGCTGCAAGGCAAGGCCGCCATCGACATCCCCGAAGGCACCCAGGCCGGCAAGCAGTTCCGCCTGCGCGGCAAGGGCGTCAAGGGCGTGCGCGCCAGCTACCCGGGCGATCTGTATTGCCACATTGCAGTAGAGACACCCGTCAAACTGACCGAGCACCAGCGCAAGCTGCTGCGCGAGCTGGAAGAGTCGCTCAAGAAAGGTGGCGGACGCCACTCGCCCAGCGGCGAGAGCTGGACGGACCGCTTGAAGAACTTCTTCAGCTGATCTGACCTGCATTCAGAGTCAGTTCCTCGCAAAAAAACCGCACGGCGCCATGAAGCCCGTGCGGTTTTTTCTTGCCTGCTTGCCGCAAGAAGGCCGCACCCGCGATGGACGACATCGCGGTACGCGATGACGACGAGGGTCCTTTTATAGGAAAATATGGCAACGCCTTCTCCAAACGAGAAGTACAGACCCCACATTCGATGAAAAGCTCCGAGCGCAGTTTTGCGCGCCGCATTGACCTCACCTCGCTGCAGTTGTTTGTGGCGGTGTGCGAGCTCGGCAGCATCGGCCGCGCGGCGGAGCGGGAGTTCATCGCCGCGTCGGCCGTCAGCAAGCGCCTGTCGGACCTGGAAACCGCGGTGGACACCGCCCTGCTCTACCGCCATAGCCGCGGCGTGACGTTGACGCCCGCGGGCGAGAGCCTGCTGCACCACGCGCGCACGGTGCTTTTTGGCCTGGAGCGCATGCAGGGCGAGCTCAGTGAATACGCCGACGGCGTGCGCGGGCATGTGCGCATGCACGCCAACATCTCGGCCATCTTCCAGTTTCTGCCCGAAGACTTGGGCGCCTTTGCGCGCGAGCACAGTCAGATCAAGATCGACCTGCAGGAGCACCTCTCCAGCGACGTGCAGCATGCAGTGCAGGAAGGCGCTGCCGACCTGGGTATCTGCAACGTCGGCATGGCCAGTGGCAACGGCACACTGGATTTACAAAGCCGCCCCTACCGCGCCGACAATTTGGTGTTGGTTGTGCCGCTAGCGCATGATCTGTCTGGATACTCTGCTATCAATTTTGATGAATTGCTGGATTGGGACATCGTCGGCCTGCACGCCAACAGCAGCATCAGCCTGGCCATGCGCGCGGCTGCGGCCGCAGCAGGCCGCCCCTTGCGCCAGCGCATCCAGGTCACCGGGCTTGACGCCATGTGCCGCATGATCGACAACGGTCTGGGTGTAGGCCTGCTGCCCGACCGGGCATTTGAGCTGATGCGCGGCGTGGGCCGCCTGGTGGCCATCCCCCTCACCGATGCCTGGGCCCGCCGCGAACTGCGCGTGGTGGCCCGCGACTTCGACGCTCTGCCCGTCACAGCGCGCCTGCTGGCCGAGCACCTGGCGCCCCGCACCCCAGCCGCCGACGCGGCCGAGCCCCAGCCCTAAAATCACCCACCCCCCGAAAGAAAGCACGCCATGGGACGCACCCTGTACGACAAGATCTGGGACGAGCACGTCGTCCACACCGAAGAGGACGGCACCTCCGTCCTGTACATCGACCGCCATCTGGTGCACGAAGTCACCAGCCCGCAGGCGTTCGAGGGCCTGCGCGAGGCGGGCCGCAAGGTCTGGCGCATGAGCTCCATCGTGGGCACGGCCGACCACAACACGCCCACCACCGGCTGGGAAAACGGCTACGACGGCATCACCGACCCGATCAGCAAGGAACAGATCACCACGCTGAACGACAACATGGCGACCATCTCGCCGGCCGCGTTCTTCCCCTTCATGCACAAGCGCCAGGGCATCGTGCACGTGATCGGCCCTGAAAACGGCGCCACCCTGCCGGGGATGACGGTCGTGTGCGGCGACAGCCACACCAGCACCCACGGTGCTTTCGGCGCGCTGGCCCACGGCATTGGCACCAGCGAGGTCGAGCACGTGATGGCCACGCAGACCCTCCTGGCCAAGAAGGCCAAGAACATGCTGGTGCAGGTGGACGGCACCCTGCCCAAGGGCGTGACCGCCAAGGACATCGTGCTGGCCATCATCGGCAAGATCGGCACGGCCGGCGGCACCGGCTACACCATCGAGTTCGCGGGCTACGCCATCCGCAGCCTCAGCATGGAAGGCCGCATGACCGTGTGTAACATGGCCATCGAAGGGGGCGCGCGCGCGGGCCTGGTTGCCGTGGATGACAAGACCATCGGGTACGTGAAGGGCCGCCCCCTGTCGCCCACTGGCGTCGAATGGGATCAGGCCGTGGCCTACTGGAAGACGCTGCACTCGGATGCCGACGCGACGTTCGACACCGTGGTCAAGCTCGATGCTGCCGAGATCCAGCCGCAGGTCACCTGGGGCACCTCGCCCGAAATGGTGCTGGGCATCGACGCCCGCGTGCCCGACCCCGACAAGGAAAAGGACGCCAACAAGCGCGGCGCCATTGAACGCGCGCTCACCTACATGGGCCTTGCACCCGGCAAAGCCATCAACGACATCACCATCGACAAGGTGTTCATCGGCTCGTGCACCAACAGCCGCATCGAAGACATGCGCGAAGCCGCCGCCGTGGTGAAGAACCTGGGCCGCAAGGTCGCCAGCAACGTGAAGCTGGCCATGGTGGTGCCTGGCTCCGGTCTGGTCAAGGAACAGGCCGAGCGCGAAGGCCTGGACCAGATCTTCAAGGCCGCGGGCTTCGAGTGGCGCGAGCCCGGCTGCTCGATGTGCCTGGCCATGAACGCCGACCGCCTGGAGCCCGGCGAGCGCTGCGCATCCACCAGCAACCGCAACTTCGAAGGGCGCCAAGGCGCCGGCGGCCGCACGCACCTGGTGAGCCCGGCGATGGCCGCAGCCGCTGCGGTGCATGGCCACTTCGTGGATGTGCGCCAGTTCGTGTGAGCGGGTTGTTGCCCGGCACCACCATCCATTTCATTGATCAATCACTGTCCGTTGACCTCTCCACTGCTGCCTGAAGGAGCCTTGCCATGAAAAAGACCGCCGCATTTGTCGCCCTCTCGCTGGCCTTCCTGCTGGCCGGCTGCAACACCGTCAAGGGTGTGGGCCAGGATGTTCAACGGGCCGGTGGCGCGCTTGAGCGCGCTGCCAACAAGTAAGTAGGTAAGCACCACACCATGCAGAAATTCACCGTGCACAAGGGGCTCGTTGCCCCGATGGACCGCGAGAACGTCGATACCGACGCGATCATCCCCAAGCAGTTCCTGAAGTCGATCAAGAAGACCGGCTTTGGCCCGAACCTGTTTGACGAGTGGCGCTACCTGGACAAGGGCGAGCCCGGCATCCCCGAGTCAGCGCGCAAGCCCAACCCCGACTTCGTGCTGAACCAGCCGCGCTACAAAGGCGCCAGCGTGCTGATCGCGCGCAAGAACTTCGGCTGCGGCTCGAGCCGCGAGCACGCGCCCTGGGCGCTCGACCAGTTCGGCTTTCGCGCCGTGATCGCACCGAGCTTTGCCGACATCTTCTTCAACAACTGCTTCAAGAACGGCCTGTTGCCCATCGTGCTGCCCGAGGCCACTGTGGCCCAGCTGTTCGACGAAGTGGCGGCCTTCCCCGGCTACCAGCTCACCATCGACCTGGAACGTCAGGTCGTCGTGCGGCCCCAGGGCGAAGAGATTCCGTTCGACGTGATCGCGTTTCGCAAGTACTGCCTGCTCAACGGTTTTGACGACATCGGCCTGACCCTGCTCAAGTCCGACAAGATCAAGGCGTTCGAGGCCGAGCGCCTGGCCGCCAAGCCCTGGCTGGCCCACACGATGGTGTCGTGAGCCGCAGACCGCCTCATTTTTAAGTCAAAATGGCCCCTAGTGCTTGATACATAAGCACTTGTAGCTATCAATATAGAAGCAAACTCAATGAAAATCGCAGTTCTGCCGGGTGACGGCATTGGCACCGAAATCGTCTCTGAAGCCGTCAAGGTCCTCGAGGCCCTGGAACTCCCGTTCGAGATGGAATCCGCCCTGGTGGGCGGTGTGGCGTACGACGCCCACGGCCACCCGCTGCCTGAGTCCACGCTCAAGCTCGCCAAGGAATCCGACGCCATCCTGTTTGGCGCCGTGGGCGACTGGAAGTACGACAAGCTCGACCGCCCCCTGCGCCCCGAACAAGCCATCCTGGGTCTGCGCAAAAGCTTGGGCCTGTTCGCCAACTTCCGCCCCGCCATCTGCTACGAGCAACTGGTGGGCGCATCGAGCCTCAAGCCCGAGCTGATCTCCGGCCTCGACATCCTCATCATCCGCGAGCTGACCGGAGACATTTACTTTGGTCAGCCGCGCGGCCGCCGCGTGGCCACCGATGGCCACTTCCCCGGTGCCGAGGAGGCCTTCGACACCATGCGCTACAGCCGCCCCGAGATCGAACGCATCGCCCACGTCGCCTTCCAGGCCGCCCGCAAACGCAACAAGAAGGTCACCAGCGTGGACAAGGCCAACGTGCTCGAAACCTTCCAGTTCTGGAAGGACGTGGTCACCGACGTGCACAAGGAATACCCCGACGTCGAGTTGCAGCACATGTACGTGGACAACGCAGCCATGCAACTGGTCAAGGCGCCCAAGGCGTTTGACGTGGTGGTCACGGGCAACATGTTTGGCGACATCCTGTCGGACGAAGCGTCCATGCTGACGGGCTCCATCGGCATGCTGCCCTCGGCCAGCCTGAACAGCAGCAACCAGGGCCTGTACGAACCCAGCCACGGCAGCGCGCCGGATATCGCCGGCAAGGGCGTGGCCAATCCGCTGGCCACCATCCTGTCGGCTGCGATGATGCTGCGCTTCAGCCTGAACCAGGAAGCCGCCGCCCAGCGCATCGAAGCCGCCGTGCACAAGGTGCTGGCCCAGGGCCTGCGCACGCCTGATATCTACAGCGAAGGCACGACCAAGGTGGGCACGGCGCAGATGGGGGATGCCGTGGTCAAGGCGCTGGCCGCCTGATCACTGCCGCTCTGCGGTCACAAAAAAGCGCCGGTCTCCCGGCGCTTTTTTCGTTTTCGAGTCCACGTACCGCCTACAGCCAGGCGTTGTCGATGAACTCCATGATGGAGTAGCGCCGGTTCTCCAGTGGCCGCTTGCGCACGGCCGCCACGATATGAGCCACACCCGACGCATACGGTGCATCACCATAAACGCGGGTTTCCAGCTTCACACTGCAAGGGCCGTCCTCAATCAGCACTTGGTGGTACGCGTGGCGGGCAAGATCCTCTTGGGGAATCTGCAGCGCGCCCCGTTGAACCTCCGGGTCGCGCACGGACTGGATATCGCCAGGCGCGACCCCCAATGCCTGCGCCATGCTGACGGCTGTGCCCGGCACTGAGGACTTCTGCGCCTGATGGGATTCAGTGAGCCCGATGCGGTAGCCGCGAAACAGATGCCCGCTGCGCTCCAGCATGGCCATGAACTTGAGCATGAGGAGATTGGTGTTGGGACACAGGACGACCGGGAAACCTAGGGCGGAGTTTTCCAGCGCTGACCCGGTGGACAGTTCCACCAGCGGAGATTGCGTCGATTGGCAAAACGCGCTGACGGCTTGGAGCTCGCGGCCCGAACCTGCATGCAGCACGACAGATTTTTCTGTGCGCTGCTCCTCGACCGCCCATGGCACCACCTCGCTGCTGCCCTCAGAAGGCAGCGCGCCCAGAAGCTCTTTGGCCAGCTTGCCTGACCCCACAACGATGACTTGCATGACTACTTTCGAAGCACCACAAAAAAAGCGATGGCAAGACTGTAGTGCGGCCTAGGCCACGAAGAGCGCCCCACACGCTGTCGCTGGCTCTTTTGATGCCTGCCGTCCGGCTGCCATCAACGCAGTAGTGCCCGCTAAACAACGGCGGACGAGCCAGAACCCGCATCCGCTACAATCCGCGTCTATGTTTGCCGCCCGCCCGTTCACCTTGAACACCGCAACTGCCGCCCTGGCAGGCGTGGCTGTGCGCGCAATCACCACCAAAACCACGACCATTAAGGGCTGACTCAGCCTGGTTCGTCGTGCGCCCCTCCTGGCCAGACGAGCCAGGCGAGCAGTCCCGGTCGGGCACTGTTTCTTACACTGAAAAGGGGCGTTGAAATGAGCAAGTTGGTAGGGTTGGTCGGCTGGCGTGGCATGGTCGGCTCGGTCCTGATGGACCGCATGCAGCAAGAGAAGGACTTCGATCTGATCGAGCCCGTGTTCTTCTCCACCTCGAACGCAGGCGGCAAGGCCCCTGCGCAGGCCAAGAACGAGACTGCACTGCAGGACGCGTTCAACATCGAGGCTCTGAAGCGCTGCGAAATCATCATTACTGCCCAGGGTGGCGACTACACCAACGAGGTGTACCCCAAGCTGCGCGCGGCTGGCTGGAACGGCCACTGGATCGACGCCGCCTCTTCCCTGCGCATGGAAAAGAACGCGGTCATCGTGCTCGACCCGGTCAACATGCCCGTCATCAAGAACGCCCTGGCCAACGGCGGCAAGGACTGGATCGGCGGCAACTGCACCGTGAGCTGCATGCTGATGGGCGTGGGCGCGCTGTACAAGGCCGGCCTCGTTGAATGGATGAGCACCCAGACTTACCAGGCCGCATCGGGCGGCGGCGCCCAGCACATGCGCGAGTTGCTCACGCAATACGGCACGCTGAACGCTGAAGTGCGTTCGCTGCTGGACGACCCGAAGAGCGCCATCCTGGAAATCGACCGCAAGGTCATCGCCAAGCAGCGTGCCCTGACCGGAGCCGAAACCGCCAACTTCGGCGTTCCCCTGGGCGGCAGCCTGATCCCCTGGATCGATAAGGACCTGGGCAACGGGATGTCCAAGGAAGAATGGAAGGGCATGGCCGAGACCAACAAGATTCTCGGCCAGGGCGAAGGCTTCGACTCTGCCGCCGTGCCTGTGGACGGTTTCTGCGTGCGCGTGGGTGCTATGCGCTGCCACAGCCAGGCGCTGACCTTCAAGCTCAAGAAGGACGTCCCCCTGGCTGACATCGAAGCCATGATCGCTGGTGACAACGAGTGGGCGAAGGTCGTCCCGAACACCCGCGAAGCCACCATCAAGGACCTGACGCCTGTGGCAGTGACTGGCACCATGACCATCCCTGTGGGCCGGATCCGCAAGCTGGCCATGGGCCCTGAATATGTGGGCGCCTTCACCATCGGCGACCAGCTTCTGTGGGGTGCCGCCGAGCCCCTGCGCCGCATGCTCCGCATCCTGCTCGACGCCTGATCGACCCCCTCCAAAAGCGCGCACGGCATCCGCTGTGTGCGCTTTTTTACGCCTGGACATCTCGATACACTCGGTTACGCCGCGTTGGCAATTGGCAACATTCACGCGCCCCAAGTTGGGGCACAAACCGCCCCGCCAAAGCTTCGGCGGCACCTCAGCTTGTCAGTGCAAAACATTGATGCTATGGTGCTTTTTACATATTTTCACGCGCCGGGGCGGGACCTGACCATGACAAAAAAAGCACCGCTCGTCCGAGCCGCAAAAAATCCTCACCAGTTGTTGGCAAACATGCATCGTTGGAAATTCTCTGTTCTGGCGGCTGCGGCCGTGGCGTCGGCTGGCTTTTATGCCCCTGACGCGTCGGCTCTGGCGCTGGGCCGCATCACTGTGCAGTCTGCCTTGGGCGAGCCCCTTCGCGCCGAAATCGAACTGCCCCAGATCACCCCCGCAGAAGCCGATTCGCTGCGCACCACGACGGCTTCTCCCGATGTATTCCGTGCCCAGGGCATGGAGTACACGCCGACGATGAACAACTTGCAGATCCAGCTGCAACGCCGCCCCGACGGCACCGCGGTATTGCGCCTGAGCAGCGACCGCCCGGTGAATGACCCCTTCCTGGATCTGGTGCTGGACGCCAACTGGGGCTCGGGCCGGATCGTGCGCAGCTACACCATGCTGTTCGACCCGCCAGCGCTGCGTCGCACGGCCCCCAGCGTGACGGCATCGCCCCAGATTTCTGCCCCGGCCGCGCAATCCGCCCCGGCAGTGCGGCCCCCCGTTACGCCGCGCACGAGCGAACCCGCCACGGCCGCCGCGCCGCCAGCGCCCCGCCCTGCACCCGCCCCACGCAG
>SDXZ01000252.1 GCA_004210805.1 Acidovorax sp. | reverse complement strand
ATGCCGGAGCCGTTGGAGGCGACGTTCTGGTTGTTGCCGTAGACGCTGGTGCGCAGGTTGCCGGTGGCAGCCACGATGGTCTGGTTGGCGTTGGCGCCCACTTGGAACTGTTGCGTACCGAACGAACCGTCCAGCAGCTTGGCGCCGTTGAATTCCGTGGTTTGCGAAATACGGTCCAGTTCTGCAACCAGCTGGCCGACTTCCGACTGCAGGGCTTGGCGGTCGCCAGCGCTGTTGGAGGCGTTGGCCGACTGCACTGCCAGTTCACGCACCCGTTGCAGGATGTCGCCGGATGCCTTCAGTGCGCCTTCAGCCGTTTGCGCCAGGGAGATACCGTCGTTGGCGTTGCGAACTGCTTGGTTCAGGCCGCGGATCTGGCTGGTGAAGCGCTCCGAAATCGCCAAGCCGGCGGCATCGTCCTTGGCGCTGTTGATGCGCAGGCCCGACGACAAGCGTTGGATGGAGGTGTTGAGGGAAGTCTGGCTCGTACCCAGGTTGCGCTGGGCGGTGAGCGAGGCGATGTTGGTATTGATGGTGGAAGCCATTGCAAATCTCCTGAAAGAACTGACTGAATATGGCGTTGCCGCCGGCCGGGGTCGCCAGCAACACGCTGGCCTCCTGGGGTTCGCCAGTGCTCTCGGGCCATCTGGTGAACGGCGGGCCGCTTACGGACCGTTGCAAATGTTTTCGGTGTGCCGTGGGAAAACTTAAGGGCTAAACGCACAAGTTGTGCGACTTTTTTGCCGCTTATCTCCCCAACGCCCAAAAGCAGCGTCTCCACAATTCGTCCATCGTTCCCCCATTGACAGCCGGACGGGTGCGCTTGAACCGGCAAACAGATCCGTCTAGCGACGTAAAGGAGTTTCGCCATGGCAGCAACCATCAATACCAACATCAGCTCGCTGACCGCGCAGCGCAACCTGGGCACCAGCCAAGCGTCGCTGAACACTGCCATCCAGCGGCTTTCTTCGGGCCTGCGCATCAACAGCGCCAAGGACGATGCCGCCGGCCTGGCCATTTCGGAGCGCTTCACCAGCCAGATCCGCGGCCTGAACCAGGCTGTTCGCAATGCGAACGACGGGATTTCTTTGGCCCAGGTGGCGCAACAGTTCCAAGTGGGCGCCAACGCCAACCAGACCATCGTGGCTGCCACCGGCAACCTGCGCACCAGCGTCTACGGCAACAACCAGAACGTCGCCTCCAACGGCTCCGGCATCGGCGCCCAGGCGCCTGTCAGCGGAACGACGGCGGTCACCAACGGCGTCACCGCCGGCTCGGTCGCCATCAGCGGCTATCTGGGTACGGGCACGCTGACCGTAGCCTCCAGCGCTACGGCCAAGGCTACGGCCGACCAGATCAATGCTTTGCAAGCGACCACGGGCGTGACCGCCACGGCGCGCAGTGAGGTGCGCCTCGGGGGCATGGCTTCGGCGGGTTCCTACTCGCTGACGCTCGAAGGCGACAACATCGGTGCTGCCCGTACCGTGTCGTTCACGCTGACCTCTGCGACCGGCACCGACCGCCTGTCGCCCGCGGTGTCGGCCATCAACGAACAGTCCGCCAAGACCGGTATCAACGCCTCGCTCAGCTCGGACGGCACGCAGATCATTTTGACCAATGCCACCGGCAACGACGTAGTCATCGGCGACACCGTCAACGCCAATGCCGCCGCCGTGACGGTCACAGGCTACGACGCCGCGGGTGCCAGCAACGGTACCGCCCGCACCCTGACCTCCGACTCGACCGCCGAAAGCGTCAGCACGGGTGGCTACATCACCATCGACTCTGAAAAGTCGTTCGCTGTCACATCGGCCAGCAACCAGTTGGACAACGGGGGCTCCAGCCTGCACAACGTGGCCAACCTGGATGTGACCACGTTCACCAACGCCACGGACGCCTTGAAAACCGTGGATTCGGCCCTGGCCTTCATCAGTGGCGAACGCGCCAAGTTGGGCGCCATGCAGTCCCGCTTTGAAACCAGCATCGCCAGCCTGCAGATCACGTCGGAAAACCTTTCGGCTTCCCGCTCGCGGATTCAGGATGCCGACTTCGCTGCCGAGACTGCCAACCTGTCGCGCGCCCAGATCCTGCAGCAAGCGGGCACGGCCATGGTGGCCCAGGCCAACCAGATCCCACAAGGCGTGTTGTCCCTGCTCAAGTAAACACCAGCGGCAATACATGCGTCACCAAGATAAAAGGGGTCCAGCGGACCCCTTTTATGCATGTCACACTCGGTGATACCCCGCCTTTTTTCGTAGATCGGCAGCAGCACCGTGCAATCCAGACACACCGAACAAGACGCCGACCGCCTGCATGCTGCGTTGGTGGCTGCCGACTGGCCGCTCCTCACCCGCCTGTGCCGCCAAGCATTGCGCAAGAACGGACGGCACCTCATGGCGCACCGCTTGCTGGGCTTCTCCCTGAACAAGCAGCGCGAGTTCGACGCCGCGATCAAGGCCTATAAGCAGGCTCAGATCTACTGGCCTGATGATCCCGAACTGCTCGTTAACTACGCCAACATCCTGATCGAACAGGCCCGCAACGCCGATGCACTACCGCTGCTTGAAAAAGTATGCGCTTTGCGCCCCATGCAGGCCATCGCATGGATCAAGCTGGCGGAGTGCTGCTACCTGATCAACCTCCACGACAAAGGCTTTGCTGCAAGCCAAGAAGCCGCCAAGCTGGCGGAATCGCTCCACGATCAGGTAGCGGCCTTGATGCAAAGCGCCATCCACCGGCGCGAGCTGGGCCAGGTGCGCGAGGCCGTGCACGACTGCGAGAAAGCCATCGCGCTGCGCCCCAACGACCCGGGCAACTACACCAACCGGCTGCTGTTCATGCTGGCGGACCCCCAGGTTGATGCATCCCAGCTGTCGGTGGCGGCACGGCACTTCGGCAGCGTGTTCGAGCCCCCGCTGCGGCCCGAGTGGCCCCATTTCGACTCGCACCGCGGCCCGCCATGGCGGCGCCTCAAGATCGGGTTCCTGTCGCCCGACTTCCGGGTGCATGCGGTGATGTACTCGGTGGAAGGCCTGCTCGCACAGCTCGACCGCCGGCAGTTCGAGGTCTATGCCTTCTTCCTGTTCCCCCGGTCAGACCATGTTACTGACCGCGTGGAGCGCCATGTCGATCATTTCGTGCGGCTGGCCGGGTTCACGCCGGAGCAGCAGGCGAAGGCCATCCACGCGCACGACATAGACATCCTGATCGACCTGGCCGGCCACACCGGCAACAACGGGCTGCTGGCCCTGGCCCACAAGCCTGCACCGGTGCAGGTGTCGTGGCTCGGTTTTCCGGCCACGACCGGCCTGGAGGCAGTCGACTACAAATTCTCCGACGAGATCACCGACCCGCCCGGGGCCGAGGCGCAGTACACCGAGCACCTGTACCGGCTGCCGACGCTGTTTGCGTGCTATCGGCCCATGAGCCGCAACCCCCTGTGGCGCTACCAGCCGCGCTACCAGGTGCGCACGTCGCCGGCGGTGAGCAACGGCTTCGTCACCTTCGGCAGCTGCAACAACCTGGGCAAGCTCACGGACGAGGTGTTGGCGCTATGGGGCAAGATTCTTGCCGCCGTGCCGCAGTCTCGCCTGCTGATCGAAGGCAAGAACCTGGACCGCCCGGAGTTCGCGCAGGCCTACCGCGACCGGTGCGAGCGGCTGGGCCTGCCCCCGGCGCGCGTAGACCTGGTGGCGCTCAGCCACGACAACCAGTACCTCACCTACCACCGCATCGACATTGCGCTGGACCCTTTTCCGCTGACCGGCGGCACCACCACCTTCGACGTGTTGTGGATGGGCGTGCCCATCGTCTCCATGGTGGGCGAGAGCTTCAAGAGCCGCATGGGCGTGGGCATGCTCACCTACCTGGGCCGCACCGAGTGGCTGGCCGAGACGCCCGACGACTACGTGCGCATCGCGGCGGGCCTGGCAGCTGATGTGCCGGCGCTCAACGACCTGCGGCTCAACCTGCGTGGCGAGACGGAGAACTCACCCCTGATGCGCGAGGACCTGTACAACCAGCTCTTCGGCGAGGGTCTGCGGGTGATGTGGCTGCAGTGGCTGGCCCGGGCCGAACACCCTGATGACCCCCAGGCGCAGGAGCAGGCCATCCAGGCGTGGGTGCAGCAGTATCCGCAGGAATGGACGCAGCCCCCGGTGCCCGGCGTGGGACTGAAGCCCGGCCAGCGGGTGAGCCTGCACGAAGCGCACCAGCTCCTGCAGGACCTGGTGGAAAAGGCCAAGGCTGCGCCACCCGCCCCGTCGGCCTTGCCCATCCAGCCCGCTCCACCGGCCGGGGCACCGGCGCAAGCAGTCATGGGCAGCTACTGGGTGGCCGTGACCGAGCTGGCAGAGCTGGTGCTGAGCGCCGTGCCGCACGACCCGGTGGCCCTGGCCTGCCTGGCCGAGGTGGAACATGCCCACGGACACACCGAGTTTGCGGTGACCTACCTGCAGCACGCCACGCAGGCGATGGGGATGGGCGTCACCGCCGCCGGCTGACGCACGCCGCGCGGGGACGCGTCACGTGTTGACGCGCCCCTGAGCGTCAGAGCCGGAAGATGTCCTGCAGGGCGTCGCGCCGGGTGGACTTGAAGATCACCTTGCCGGCGTCTGCCGGGTATACGGTGCAACGCCCCGGCGTGTCGGTATTGACCAGGCTCGTGCCCTGCGACAGCACGGTGGCATCGCCCACCTGGCAGCCACCGATGATGGCGGTGCCGGGGTACATGACGACCCCCTCTCCCAGCACAGGCGCCACGCCGTGGTTCTTCCCCACGGTGGAGTTCTGGTAGATGACTAGGTAGTTGCCGTAAGTGGCCTTGGCAAAGACGATGCCGACGGAATGGCCGATGAAGAACACCGGTGGCAGCTCGATTTCATAAAAGAGGTCGATGCCGTTCAGCGCCTTGTTCAGCAAAAAAAGCCGCGTGGGCGTGTCTGCGTTGCCGGCGCTGCGCCAGATGGTGTGCGCCAGAAAGTACAGAAAGCTGCAGTACTGCGTGGAGTGCAGCGGGTCGAAGCAGTCCTGCCGCCAGGGCCGCACGGCATTGATGCACGTGTGCAGGCGGTGCAGCGCCTCGTCCAGGTGCGCATCGATGTCGGGGCGCGGGTCGAAGTCGTCGGGCAGGGTGTTGTGCAGTTGCTGCACCACGTAGCGCAGCAACCGGTCGCGGTCCATCCGCAAGATGTCCATGGCGGGGTCTCCCAAGGCGGTGCGCCGCAGCCGCTCAGTCAATCAATCATTCAGTCAGTCAGGCCGTGGGCAATTGCAATTGCATGTACACCAGGCTGGCTGGCGCGCCGACCGCCGCGGGGTCTTCGTTCCAGTCCACGCCACCCGGCACGGTGGTGGCGACAATGGGCACGCGCTGGTATTCCTGAAAACCCACCTTGCGGTAGAACTCGACCGCAGGGTTGTCTGACCGCACCCGCACCGCCAGGGTCTGCAGCCCCAGCGCGTCGCGCGCCCAGCGCATCAGCACCAGCAACGAGGCCTTCATCAACCCCGGGGGCGACGCGCCTCCGCTCACGATGGCGTCGGCCTCGCCGTACCCCCGCTGCCAGTCGATGAAGCCCAGGCCCACATGCCCCACTCGCGCGCCGTCCGGGGTCTCCACCATGAACAGCATCTTGCCCGGGTTGTCATGGACCGCACCGGCCAGCCAAGCCGCCGTGCGCTCGGGGGTGGAGACGAATTCGGTCAAGAAAGATTTGACGTGGCGATTGCGCCAGTCCGTCAGCAGCTGCGCGTCCAGGGCATCGGTGTGCCCGGGCACGGTGGCGATGGGCCGCACGACCGCCGCCAGCGGTTGCCCCACCGGCAGCACCAGGCCGGGCTCGCCAGCGCGGGCGGTCTGCTTGATCGCAGCGAAAAGCTGTTGTCCAGGAGTGGGTGCTTGCATGGCGGCCCCCGTTCCTCAGGCTTGCTCGAAGTAGCGGCGCACCTGCTCGGCCACGGCGTCCACCGTGTCCAGCGACATGCGCGAGTGCAGGGGCAGCGAGAGAATGCCCTTGCCCACGCTGTCCGTCACCGACAGGTCGCCCGCGCGGCAGTCCTTCCACAGCGAGAACCAGTGGCCCGGCTGCCAGTGGATGCCCGTGTCGGCGCCATTGGCCTTCAGAAAGTCGCGCAGCGCATCGCGGTGCTCCGCCGGCACCCGGATGTAGTACAGGAACGGGTTCACATCGGCAAA
>SDXZ01000251.1 GCA_004210805.1 Acidovorax sp. | reverse complement strand
TACGTGCAAGAGCTCAACGCCGACTACGACAAGGTGCGCACCCAGCACGCCAACAAGAAGCAGACCCCGCTGTGGTCGCTGGCCAAGATCCGCGCCAACAAGACGCCGGTGGACTGGGCAGCCTTCAAACCCACCGTGCCGCGCGCGCTGGGCCGCCGCGTGTTCAAGAACTTCGACCTGGCCGAACTGGCGCGCTACATCGACTGGGGCCCTTTCTTCCAGACCTGGGACCTGGCCGGCCCGTACCCCGCCATCCTGACCGACGAGGTGGTGGGCGTGGAAGCCACGCGCGTGTTTGCCGACGCGCAGGCCATGCTCAAGAAGATCATCGAAGGCCGGTGGCTCACCGCCAGCGGCGTGATGGGCCTGTACCCCGCCAACAGCGTGAACGACGACGATATCGAGTTCTATACCGACGAATCGCGCACCCAGGTGCTGATGACCTGGTATGGCCTGCGCCAGCAGACCGAAAAACACGTCATCGACGGCGTGACGCGCCCCAGCCGCTGCCTGGCTGATTTCATCGCACCCAAGAGCAGCGGCATTGCCGACTACGCTGGTCTGTTCGCGGTGACGGCGGGCCTGGGGATCGAGAAGAAGGAAAAGGCGTTTATCGACGCGCTCGACGACTACTCGGCCATCATGTTCAAGAGCCTGGCCGACCGCCTGGCCGAAGCCTTTGCCGAAGCCTTGCACCACCGCGTGCGCACCGATCTGTGGGGCTACGCCGCCAGCGAGCAGCTCAGCAACGACGACATGATTGCCGAGAAGTACCGCGGCATCCGCCCCGCCCCCGGCTACCCGGCCTGCCCGGACCACAGCGCCAAGTCCGAACTGTTCCGCGTGCTGCAGTGCGACGAGGTGGACATGACCCTCACGGAAAGCCTGGCCATGATGCCGGCCGCCAGCGTGAGCGGCTTCTACATCGGCCACCCCGATGCCGTTTATTTCAACGTCGGCAAGATCGGCGAGGACCAGCTGCACGACATGGCCACGCGCCGCGGGATGGACGAAGCCGTGCTGGCGCGGCTGCTGGCGCCGAATCTGTGATTTGCTACTGAATTAATAGCTGTAAGCGCTTATAAATCAAGCGCTAGAGGCCATTTTGATGCCTGAAACTGGCCCTAAGCCTCGAACCGCAGGGCCTGCAGCACCAGCGAGAACGCCGGCGAGGGCTGGCGCCGGCTGGGGTAGTACAGGTGGTAGCCGGCAAACGGCGGGCACCAGTCCTCCAGCACGCGCACCAGGCGGCCGTCTTCGATGTGGGTACCCAGTTCGTTGTCGGGCAGCAGCGTGATGCCCAGGCCCGCCAGCGCGGCATCGACCTGCGGCGGCGCGGTGTTGAAGATCAAGGGCCCATCGACCCGCACGTTGACCTGCTTGCCCTTGCGCGAAAAGTCCCACACGTAGAGGCCGCCGGACGTCGGCATGCGCTGGTTGATGCAGCGGTGCGCCGTGAGGTCGTGCGGCGTTTTCGGCGGCGCGTGGCGCGCGAAGTAGTCGGGCGATGCCACCACCGCCATGCGCAGCGGCGGGCCGATCGGCATGGCAATCATGTCCTTGTCGATGGTGTTGCCCATGCGCACGCCAGCGTCAAAACGGTCGGCCACGATGTCGCGAAAACCGTAGTTCATGTCGAACTCGATGTTGATGTCGGGGTGCTCGTGCAGCAGCGGCATGAGCTTGGGCAACAGCGTGGCATGCATGACGTGGTCGCCGCAGGTGATGCGCACGGTGCCCGCAGGTTTGTCGCGCAGGGCGGTCAGTGCATCGAGCTCGGCCTCGATCTCGTCGAAGCGGTGCCCGATTGCGTGCATCAGCCGTTCGCCCGCGGGCGTGGGCGAGACGCTGCGCGTGGTGCGTGTGAGCAGCCGGATCTGCAGGCGCTCCTCCAGCCCGCGGATCGTCTGGCTCAGCGCCGACTGCGTCACGCCCAGCGTGGCCGCCGCCCGGGTAAAGCTGCCTTCGCGCGCCACCGTGACGAAGGCCAGCAGATCGTTGAGGTTGCGCCGTGCCATGTGCCTGCCTGCCCCTTCTTGCGCATTGACTGCGGATGGATGGCTAATTGATTAATTAGCTCAGCTGATAGAACCAAGAAGCATTCATTATCTAGTCAAGCGCGCGGTGCCTGGGCAAACTTGGCTTTTATGGCACACCCCATCCGCACTCCCTTCCTTCGCCGCCGCCTCTGGGCGGCGTGGGCGGCCGCGTGGACCCTGGCGCACGCCCTGCTCGGCAGCCCAGCCGCAGCACAGGAGATTTCCATGAAGCTTCGCATCCACGTGGGCGGCGAGGTCGCCACCGCCACGCTCAACGGCTCGGCCGCCGCACGCGACTTTGCCGCGCTGCTGCCGCTGTCGCTGTCCCTCAAGGACTACGCCGTGGTGGAGCGCATTGCCGATCTGCCGCGCAAGCTGGATGTGGCCGGTGCGCCCGATGGCATGGCGCCCATGGCGGGCGACATCACCTACTACGCGCCCTGGGGCAACTTGGCGATTTTTGTCCACGGCCACAAGTACGAGCGCGGCCTGGTGCGGCTGGGCAAGGTCGATTCGGGCCTGGCCTTGCTGCAGCGTCCCGGGCCGCTGCCGGTGCGTATCGAGCGCACCAACGACTGACGCCGCCATACAGCGACTCTGCAGGCCCCGCCGGCTTCACTGCCGGGGCTGGACCTCGCCCATCTTTTTTTTCCCCCTCTATTTTTTCGACCCCAGGAGCATTCCATGCACACGACACATCCCTTTGCCACTGAAGACCTCCATCACTTGGACCACCCCACCCAGGACCGGCGCAGCTTCCTCCTGCGGGCCAGCGCGGGCGCCGCGGCACTGGGTGGGTTGGCCGCCGCCCCCGGCACCGTTGCCGCCGCGCCGCAGGCGACCCCCGGGAAGGTGGCCGGTGCCGACAACTTCTACCGCAGCGACAAAGTGATTGCGCGCAAGGTCACGTTCAAAAACCAATACCGCATGAACGTGGGCGGCAACCTCTTTGTGCCCAAGGACCTCGAGCGCGGCAGCAAGCGCCCCGCGGTGGTGGTCGGCCACCCCATGGGCGCGGTCAAGGAGCAAAGTGCGAACCTGTACGCCACCAAGATGGCCGAGCAAGGCTTCATTGCGCTGTCGGTGGACCTGCCCTTCTGGGGCGAAAGCGACGGCCAGCCGCGCAACGCGGTCGCCCCCGACCTCTACACCGAGGCCTTCAGCGCCGGGGTGGACTTCTTGCGCGCCCAGGCCGCGGTCGACCGCCAGCAGATCGGCGCCCTGGGCATCTGCGGCAGCGGTAGCTTTGTCATCAGCGCCGCCAAGATCGACCCGCGTATGAAGGCGATCGCCACGGTGAGCATGTACGACATGGGCGCGGCCAATCGCAACGCGCTCAACCACTCGCAGACGCTCGCGCAGCGCCAGCAGATCATTGCCGCCGCCGCCCTGCAGCGCGATGTGGAGTTTGCCGGCGGCGCCATATCCGTTCAACGACATCGAGACGATTTCGCCCCGGCCCATGCTGTTCATCACGGGCGACCAGGCGCATTCCAAGGAGTTCAGCGAAGAGGCCTTCAAGCTCGCCGCCGAGCCGAAAGAGCTGCACATCGTGCCGGGCGCGGGCCACGTGGATCTGTATGACCGGGTGGATCTGATCCCGTTTGACAAGCTGGCGTCGTTCTTTCGCAAACACTTGGCGTGAGGACGTGTCGCACAGGGTGTGGTGCTGAATTGGCAACGGCCCCGGGTCGTGCGGCGAACACGGCGCGGTTCTAGCGGTTTCTGCGCAGCGTGCATGCGTCGGCGCTGGGAATTAGTGGTGCAGAACAAAGGCGTAAGTGTTGGAAACAGCTGATTTTTAGGATTCTGGATTCATACAATCGCTCCCAAAAGGAGTGAACCTAATGCCCAGTTCTTCGCCGCTGCCTCAAGACAAGCGTGGTTATTTCATGCTTCCGCAAATGCCAGAGGAGTCCGGTTATTACACCTACGGAACCCCTCCCGGAGGTCGGGCACAGTACGCTCATGTTCAGATGTTGAACTTCATTTTCAAGCTAGAGCATGGCTGGAGCATGTCGGAAGAAAGAAAAATCGGCATTGGCAATATCAGTTTGGCGGAGGGTAAAAAATTCCCCCCTCACGCCAGCCATCGCAGTGGGCTGGAAGTGGATATTCGGCCTATTCGCAAGGATGGCCTCAAACAGCCAGTTCGCTGGTCTAGTAAGGACTACGATCAGGCAGCCACCAAGAAGCTGGTGGACTTGATTTGGCAGACTGGCATGGTGACAAAAGTTGGTTTTAATGACCCCAAGATTGCCAATGCTAAATACATGGATGGTCACGATGATCATCTGCATGTTGAGGTGAAAATCTGATTCAGCATATTGAATGAGTTATTCCTCCATTTCTTGTGATTGCTTTATTGGGGAAATAAATCGTTCAATGGTCAATTCAAATTGATGATTCTTGGGCGCGTGAAGGAATATTGGATGCGGGTCAAAATGAAAAAGTCGATCATTGCTATCGGCGCACTGCTGGCCATTTCTGCCGCAGCCATCGCCGCAGGTTGGGCCTTTGAGTTCAAACCCGTGAACGCGCAAATGGCGATTTACTCAGGCGGGTTGGGGGACCCGGCAATGCCCACCGCCCAGGAAGCCAAGGTGTCCTTCCACCTGCAAGGTAAAGCGGCCCGTGACCTCTTCGAGCACATGGGCCCGGACGTGAAAAACGAGTGCAGTTCCGATGCCAAGGTCCGCGTCCGGGCCAAGGAGCGGTTGCAATGCATCCGCTATTCCAAGTCGGACTACAGCTGCTATTTCGGCTTTGACCTGAAACACGGCAAAAGCATTGGCGGAAGCATTTGCTGATGCATGTTCGGTGGTTTGCATCCCGCTGCGGATCGCTCAAACCACCACCACCTCGCCAAACACCTCCAGCGCCGAGCCGTGCAGCGCCCGCAGCACCTCTACGGGGTCTACCGCCTGCGCCACGGTGAGAGCGCCGCTGCCTGTGTACGACGGCGCCATCAGCCGCTGGGCGACCTCGACCACGATGGGGGCGGTGACCGCGTAGATGTCTTGCCCGCGCACGCCCGCAGTGCGGTGGGTGCCGTGCTGCGCGAGGCGCACCACCAGCTCGAAGCGCTGCGACGACCGGCCGCTGTCGTCGGTGGCGGTGGGGGGCGGCGTGGTTGCATCGCGGATGTCCTGCAGCGCCGACCGGTTGAGGAGCGAGTGGACCTCCTGCACCGGCAGGTGGTGCGCCAGCGTGATGACCTCGCTGAACGGGATCTCGACCATGACCTGGCTGCCTAGCGGTGGCGAAAACGCCCAGTCCGGCACGGTGGCCGATGGCACCAGCGGTGCCAGGCGCCCCTGGGTCACCACCTGCCGCGGCACGGTGTTGCGGTCGCCCGTCTTGCGGGTGCCGGCCGTGGGCCACCAGCGGTCGAGCGCGATAGCGACCGTGATCTCGTCGATGGTGCCGGCAGACGCCAGCGCGCTGGCCAACAAATCGGCCAGGCCGCCGTAGAACGCTGCCGCCGGAATGACAGCCCGGCCGGCTGCGCGGGCTGGGGCGTCGAGGTCGGCCAGCGTGGCCTGGGCGCTGGCCTGCTCGGCTGTCACGTCGATGTAGTGGCAGCCGGCGCGCAGCGCGGCCTGCGCCACCGGCGCCGCGGTGTCGAGAAACGGCCCCGCGCAGTGGATGACCACGGCGCAGCCGGTGAAGGCTTCCGCCAGGGCCGCAGGGTCGGACAGATCGGCCACCCGTTGCGGCACGTGGGCGGGAGTCACTTCAGCAAGGCGGGCCGCGCTGCGGCCCACCGCCACGACCGGCAGCCCGCGGCGAAGGGCTTCTTGCACGACGAATTGGCCGGTGTGGCCGGCGGCGCCGTACACGGCGATGGCAGTGGAGCGTGGGGCGGTGTTCATGGGGATCCTCTCGACGGTGAATAGGTAATTGCAAACGATACAGACCTGTCTGTTGTTTGAAATATTACAGACAGGTCTGTATCATGTCAACCCATGGTCATCTCTACAGCTTCCGCGCCTCCTCCCACCTCCCAAACCTCCGCTCTGGCCGGCGGCAACGCAACGCCTAAAAAGAGCCCCGCGTCCGCCCGCGCCCAGAGCGCGGCCGACGTGGAGCCGTCGCAGGACGTGCGCTCGCGCATCCTCGACACGGCGTCCCGGCTGTTCTACGCGCGCGGCGTGCGCGCCGTGGGGGTGGATCTGGTGGTGCTGGAGGCAGCCGTGGCCAAGACGAGCCTCTACCGCTACTTCCCCACCAAAGACGACCTCATCGTGGCTTTTCTGGAGCGCGAAGACGTCGACTTCTGGCAGACCTGGGACGGCGTGGCCGAGGCGTTTGCAGCCGATCCGGCCGGCGAACTGCATGCCCACATGGGCTGGATCGGCGAGCGCCTGGCGCGCTCGAATTACCGAGGCTGCCCGCAGATCAACGTGGCCGCCGAGTTTGCCGAGCAGGACCATCCAGCCCGCCAGGTCGCGCAGCGGCACATGCTGGCCTTGCGCCGGCGGCTGCACGGCATTGCCGAGCGCCTGCCGGTGGCCGAGCCCGCGGCCTTGGCCGCTCAACTGGCGGTGCTGGTCAATGGTGCATTTGTCAGTGCCAGCGTGCTCAGCGCCGATGAGGCCACGGGCGTGCTGCAGTCCGCGGTGAAAGCCCTGCTGGCGGGGGCGCGGGCTGGCGGCGGGTAGGTGCGGGGCGCATTGGCCCCAGAGCGCTGTCCGGCGACTAGCGGAAAATGCTCATATTTTTATAGCTACCAGCGCTTATTGAATCAGCGCTGGCGGCCAATTTGATTCAAAAACCAGCCTAACCCGCCGCCTCGCTGGCAGCGGGCGCGTTCCCTGCCATCTCCAGCTGCATCATGATCATGTTGACCAGCGTGTGCACCGTGGGGCGGCCGGTTTCGATGATGTAGTGCGCCGTCTCGCGGTACAGGCCGTCGCGCTGGGCGTAGAGGTCGCGCAGCTTGTCCATAGGGTTGCCGCCCTGCAACAGGGGGCGTGTGCGGTCGTGCTTGACGCGCTTGAAAATTTCTTCGGGCGAGGCGCGCAGGTACAGCACGGGGCCAAACTGGCGCAGCAGCTCGCGGTTGCCCTGGCGCAGCACGGCCCCCCCGCCGGTCGAGACCACCATGCCGCCCGGCCCAGCACACACCTCGGCCAGCACCTCGGACTCCAGGTCGCGAAAACGTGCCTCGCCTTCGGCTTCGAAAAAGCTGCGGATGGTGGTGCCGATCGCCTGCTCCAGCCGGTGGTCCAGGTCGACAAACGGCACGCCGGCGCGGTGGGCCAGCTGCCGGCCGACGGTGGATTTGCCCGAGCCGGGCATACCGACCAGTGCGCAGCGAATCTGCATAAATGTCCTGTTGTGATGGCGGAGCCAGCTGGGCGCAGAGTTTAAGGGAGCCCCCGCACAGGCGCGGCCGCGGGCGCTGTGCGCGCGGCGTCAGAGCGCCGCGTAGACCAGCGCCGGGAACAGCGTGCACAGGTAGTGCAGCTGGCCGGGCGCCTGCGTGAGGAGGATGGCGAACAGATCCTCGGCCGGGTCGACGAAGAAGAAGGTACCGCCCATGCCGCTCCAGCTGTAGGTGCCCGCCGAGCCGGGGCTGGTGGCCACACCAGCGGCCCGCCGCACCGCCACGCCCAGGCCAAAACCGTAACCGGCGGGGAGGATGTCACCTGCGACGGGAATCGTGCCCAGGTGGTCGGCCGTCATGAAATCCACCGTGGCGGGGCCGACCAGGCGGACGGGGCCGTCCGCGCCCTGCAGCGTGCCGCGCCCGAGCATCAGCGCCAGAAAGCGCGCGTAGTCCGCCGCGGTGGACACCAGCCCGCCCCCGGCAGATTCGAAGGCGGGCGGTGCCGACACGTCGTTGAGCGCCATCGCCGCCGCCCCCGTCTGCGGGTCGACCGCAAACGGCTCGGCCTGGTCTGCCAGCCGGTGGGCCGGCACGGCAAAGCCCGTGTCGCGCATGCCCAGCGGGCCCAGCACGCGCTGCTGCAGGATGGTGGACAGCGGCGCGCCCTCGATCACTTCGAGGACGGCACCCAGCACGTCGGTGGCGCGGCTGTATTCCCATGCGCTGCCGGGCGGGTGCACCAGTGGCAGCGGCCCCAGCGCCGCCGCCTGCTGGGCGTTGGTGAGGCGGCGTGATCCGATGCGGGCCGCGCGGTAGGCATCCGCGACGGTGCCCGGCTCCCAGGCGTAGCTCAGGCCTGCGGTGTGGCGCAGCAAGTCCTGCACCGTGGCCTCGCGCGGGGCAGGCGTGGTGTTGCCGGTGGCTTCGTCGTACACCGCTTGCCCGGCAAACGCGGGCAGGTAGTGCGACACCGGCTGGGACAGCAGCAGGCGGCCTTCCTCCATCAGCATCAGCGCCACCAGGGAGGCGATGGGCTTGGTCATCGAATAGATGCGGAACACGGCATCGGCGGTCATCGGCGGCGCGCCCTCGCCAGGGCGCAGCGCGCCCACGGCCTCGTGCAGTACCGTCTGGCCCCGGTGGTGCACCAGCGCCACGGCGCCAGGCAACAGGCCCTGGTCCACATGGCGCTCAAGCACGCTGCGCAGGCGGGTGAGGGCAGAGGGGTTCATGGTGGGGT
>SDXZ01000050.1 GCA_004210805.1 Acidovorax sp. | reverse complement strand
CGCCTGTCCATCCCCGGCACCGACGTGCACGGCGGGCCGGTGCACGACCCGGTGTACGGCGACCAGTTCAACAACGCGGCCATCCAGGGCGTCAAGCCCGAAGGCCGCGTGACCCTGCGCTACGACACCATCAAAGGCAAGTTCGCCGACGGCACACCCTACACGCTGCAAAAGCCCATCTACGGCTTTGCCGACCTGGGCTACGGGCCCCTGCACAAGGACGTGATGACCAGCCCGCGCATCGCGCCGCAGATCATCGGCGTGGGCCTGCTCGAAGCGATTGCCGAGGCCGACATCCTGGCCAACGCGGCAGACCAGGCCGCTGCCCCCGGCCCCATCAAGGGCGTACCCAACAAGGTGTGGGACGGCCCTGCCGGCCGCATGATGATCGGGCGCTTCGGCTGGAAGGCCAACGTGGCCACCATTGCGCACCAGACGGGCGGCGCCTTTTTGGGCGACATGGGCATCACCTCGCGCCACTTCGCGCAAGAGGCCTGCACGCCCGCCCAAAAGGATTGCCTGGCCGCCCCCAGCGGCAAGAGCGGTGGCGACCAGGGTCAGCCCGGCGTCGAGATCGACGACAAGACCCTGGCCGACGTGATCTTCTACCAGGCCACGCTGGCCCCGCCCGCGCGCCGCAACATCAACGATGCACAGGTGCTGCGCGGCCAGGCGCTGTTCTCGCAGGCCCAGTGCGCCACCTGCCACCGCCCGAGCTACGTCACCCAGGAGGGGCCTTTCCCGCAGCTGACGAGCAAGGCGCTGAGCGGGCAGCGCATCTTTCCGTACACAGACCTGCTGCTGCACGACATGGGCGAGCGCCTGGCCGACGGCCGGCCCGACTTCGGTGCCAACGGCCGGCAGTGGAAGACGCCTGCGCTGTGGGGCACGGGCCTGATCAAGGACGTGAACGGCCACACCCGACTGCTGCACGACGGCCGCGCGCGCGGCGTGCTTGAAGCCGTGCTGTGGCACGGCGGCGAGGCCGAGGAAGCCAAGGACCATGTGCTCAAGATGAAGAAGGCCGACCGGGATGCGCTCGTGAAATTCGTGGAGTCACTATGAAGATCGACACCTCTCGGCGCATGCTGAGCGCCAGCCTCTGGCTGGCAGCCCTGGCTTCTGCAGCGCTGCCTGTGGCGGCGCAAGCGCAGGCGCCTGCAGCAGCTCCAGCATGGCAACGCAACGCCGTGCCGTTCTACGACACGGTGCACGCCTTGCAAGGTATCTACGGCCATTGGGCCCTGCCGCGCGCCAAGGACCTTGACCGCGATGCGCAGGCCCTGGTGCCCGCCGTGGCCGCGCTGTGCCAGGCCCCGACGGCAGACGGCAAGGCAGCGCTCGAATCCGCACGCACTGCGTGGCAGGCCACGGCCCGCGCGTGGGAGCAGCTTGCCGCCGTGTCCGTCGGCCCCGTGATCGCGCGCCGCAGCCAGCGGGCCATCGACTTCACGCCTACGCGCCCCGCATTGATCGAAAAAGCCATCGCCACGCAGCCCCAGGGCGCCAAAGCTTTTGAGCGCATCGGCACGCCCGCCAAGGGCCTGCCCGCGCTGGAATGGCTGCTGTGGACACGCCCGGCCCAGCCCGGCAGCCCCGCCTGCAGCTACGCGCACGAAGTGGCCCAGGACGTGGCGCGGGAATCGGCCGCCCTGGCCAAGGCCTATGCCGACGCGGCGACCACCGACTGGGGCGCCGAGGACGAGCAGGAGCAGTCCACCGCGGCCATCAGCGAATTCGTGAACCAGTGGGTGGGCGGGATCGAGCGCCTGCGCTGGGCGCAGATGGACAAGCCGCTGCGCGCCGCGGGATCGGGATCCGGCACCCGCGCGCCCGACTACCCCCGCACCGCCAGCGGCACCACATTGGCGGCCTGGGCCGCGACCTGGGGCGGCTTGCGCAGCGTGACCACCCTGCCCGCCAGCGCCGACATCCCCGCCGCTGGCGAGGCCCTGGTGCCGCTCGAGATGTACCTGCGCGGCAAAGGCCTGAACCCACTGGCCGACAAGCTGCGCCAGGCCACCGACAAGGTCCATACATCGATGGCCCAGGTACAGAAGTCCGGCCTGCAGAACAAGGCGGCCATCCAGCAGACGGCCAAGGACCTGGCTGCGCTGAAGTTTCTGGCCGAGTCCGAAGTGGCGCCTGCGCTGCAGGTGAGCATCGGGTTTTCGGACGCAGATGGTGACTGATCTTTTGCACCGCCGCCATGCGCTGGCCCTGCTCGGGGGCCTGGGCGCCTGCGTGATCGCGCCCAGTGCCGCCTTCGCCAAAGCCGGTGAGCGCGTGCAACTGGCGGCCGCGTGGGAGCGCCAGGGCAGCTTTTACATCGGCCTGCTGTCCACACGGGAAGGCGCTGGGCAGGCGCTGCAGATCCACGCCGCGCTGGAAGTCCCCACACGTGCCCACGGCCTGTGCGTGCTGGCCGACGGCTCCGTGCTGGCCACCGCCCGCCGGCCCGGTGACTGGCTGGTGCGCTGGCATCCCGCCAAGGCCGCAGAGCCGCAATGGCTCTGGCAGGAAGGCGAACGCTCGTTCAACGGCCATGTGCTGGCCAGCGCGGACGGGGGTCAGCTCTACACCACCGAAACCGACGCAGAGACCGGTGCGAGCTCTATGGTGGTGCGCGACGCCCGCACCCTCGCGAAAACCGTCGAATGGCCCACCCACGGCATCGACGCGCATGAATTGGTCTGGGACACGCAGGTCGGCAAAAACCAAAGCGGCGGCGCCCCCACACTGATCGTTGCCAACGGCGGCGTGCCCACGACACCCGAGACCGGCCGCGTCAAGCGCAATCTGGTCACCATGGACTCATCGCTCGTGCGGCTGGACGCGCGCACGGGCAAGCTGCTGGGCCAATGGCGCCTGCAGGACCCGCGCCTGAGCCTGCGCCACCTGGCCTGGAACCCCGATGGAACCACGCTGGGCATCGCGCTGCAGGCCGAGCACGACGACCCAGCCGCCAAGGACACCGCCCCCGTGCTGGCCCTGTTCGACGGCACGGCGCTGCGCGTGGTGGCCGCGCCCCAGCCCACCGCGCACAGCCTCCGCGGCTACGGCGGCAGCATCGCAGCGACACCCACAGGCTGGGCCGTGAGCTGCCCACGCGCCCACGGCATTGCCACGTTTTCGTTGCAGGGCGGGTGGCAGGGCTTGGTGCCACTGCCCGAGGTGTGCGCGCTGGCGATGCGCGGCGGTGCGCTGTGGGCAGGCGGGTTGGCGTCCAGCCTGCAGGATGTGCAGGCGCCGGCCCCGTGGACCCACCCGCATGGTCAGGCCCTGCTCGGTGCGCGGCTAGACAACCACTGGGTGGTGGCCTGAATTTCAGTAAAAACAGCCTCTAGCGCTTGTTAGATAAGTGCCAAAAGCTATCAAAACAATAGCAAATGCACTTGTATGTTCCAGTGCCCGCGGTCACCGCCCCGTGAACATGAAATACGCCAGTACACACACCGCCAGCGCCACGATCAATTTGGCAATCCACGGGGTGACCAGCCACGCGCCCAGCACTACGGCCAAGCGGCCCCAAAGGTGGGGCGACTGCAGCGCGCCGCGGGGCTCGCCAGGCGGGGCATTCTTGCCTTGTATCGGGTAGCCGCACGCTGGGCAGGCAGGCGCCTGGGATGACACTTCACGACTGCATTCGGGGCAACGGATGAGCGCCATGGTTTACCTGCCCTCCTTCGTCGGCACGCCGATCAGGATCTGCACACGCCGATTGAGCTGCCGACCCTGCGGATCGTCGCGTCCATCTGGCGTGGTGTTCGGCGCTATCGGGTCCCGCTTGCCTCGCCCCTCCACACGCGCCTGGCGTTGGGTCTGGCGCTGCAGTGCGCGCGCCACGGCCTCGGCACGGCGGAGCGACAACGCGTCGTTGTAGGCGTCGTTGCCCTTGCCGTCCGTGTGGCCCAGCACTGAGAGCGGGGCGGTGGCGTAGCTCTTGATGAGCTCAGCCGCTTTATCGAGCGACGGCGCGGCATCGGCACGCAGCTCGGCCTTGTCGAAGTCAAACAACACGTCCGCCGGCAGGTCGATGGAAATTGCCTGCTCGGGCGTCGGCCGGGCCTTGAGTTCGACCAGCAACGCACGTGTCTGCTCCAAACGCTCCTTGGGTACCTCGGCCTCGCGCAGGATGGTTTGTGGCCCGGCGCTGCGCTGCAGCGTGGTTTCTTGGGTGCGGCTGACCAAACCGCCGGCAGGCTCCTGCTTGCGCAACGTGGTGGCTGGCGCACCCGACGCGGGCACGAGGCGGGTGGGCACATCAGCCAGTGCCCGGCCACTGCGCACCACCTCTTGCGCCGCCCCGGGCAACGCCCATGCCAGCACCATGAGCGCCAGGGAGACCCCGGCCTGCCTGAGCGTGCCGGCGGGCGCCGGGCGGCCCGTCTGCGTTCGACGCCGCATCAGCCGCCTTGCAAGGGCAGGTCGACCACCAGCCCCGGCGCGACGATGTTGTCGCCCTGGTTGCCGTCGTTGAACACGAGTTTGAGCTTGCGCGCCGAGGGCGCGACCGCGCCCATGAAGACCAGCTGGCCGTCCAGCGTCTCGCCTTCACGGATGGTGATGTCGCGGTTGTTGTCGGGCCGCTTGATGTGCAGGCGCGCACCGCTCTCGTCCTGCAGGTAGGTGTCGGCCAGGGCCAGCATGGTGGTGTCGGTGATGCGGTTGGCGAACGAGATGCTCACATCGAGCACCGTGGCGTCGGCGCCAATCTCGACCGCCTTGATGCGCACCGTGACGCCTGCAGCGGCCACGCCCTGGACGGACAGGGGCACGCGCTTGGGGGCTGCTGCGGTGGCAGGTGCCGCTGCAGGCGGGGGTGCCGGCTGCGCTGCGGCTGGGGGTGTTGTTGTTGCGGCCGGGCTGGCGGCGGTTGGGGCACTGGTCACCGAGGCTGCCGGGGCGTCGGGCGCGCGCTCTTTGCAGGCGGCCAGCATCAGCGCAGCGACGGCCATGGCCAGGGCTGCGCCCTTGCGCGGCGGTGTCCAAGCGGGGTGGAGTGAAGGTTGGTGGTGAAGTGCGGGTGAGGAATGGGTCATGGTGTTCCGAATGTGGCTCCGGCGGTTGCCCGTGAGGAGGTGCGGCGAGCGCCGCCTCAACGGATGCGAACGCTGTTAGTCTGGCTTGTGGTGCCCGGGCTCTGCGAGGGTCTTTCAGTGCGCTCAGGGCAATCGCGCGTGTCCACATTGTTGGCGTTGCGCCCTCGCACGATGACAGTCTGGCCGTTGAGCCGCGCGCCCGACACATCCACACTGTTGACGGAGGCTGATCCGTCCGCCGCGCAGCGCGTACCGGACGCCGTATTGCCCATCACCTCAATGCGATTGCCGGCCGCGGAGCCATTGGAGCCTCGGCCGACATTGGAAGACGATGGTTGGGCAGGTGCGGCAGGACGCGGCACAGGGCTGACGCGGCTCTGGCGCGGCGGCTGGACGGGCGCCACGCCTGTCGGCCCGATAGGCCCCGTCGGCCCGATCGGGCCTACTGGCCCCACGGGCTCAGCGGCCTGCGCCGCGGTTGTGGCGAAGAGAAACATCAGCAGTAGCACGATCCACAACGCAGTGGGGCTGAAACGCAGGGCGCCGGTGGTAGGAACCTTTCGATTCCAAGAGGCTGAGTTCGCACTTTTCATGTGTTAAACCTTCGCATCAAGGCGGCGCTTTGCCGGGTGTACCGGGCAAGGGGTTGCCCGGCACCGCAGCCGGGGCCAGGGCGCCCGAGGCCGTGCGCGGCACTGCCGACATGCCGGGCAAGCCCGATCCCGGTCGAATGGGTCCTGCAGCAGCGGGCCGAGCATCACCGGTTTTGTCGGTGCCGTCGCCTGCAGACTGGCGCTGAATGCGCGCTTCCAGCTCGGATGCAAAACGCTCCGCCAACGCCACTTCTTCCACCGCCATTTCTGCACCCAGCTCGTTGATCACCGACAGCACATTGCGCTGCGTGCCGGTGTCTGGCTGGCCCATGCGTTCGAGCAGTCGGGCATAGCCGAGGGCGCGTACGTTGTCTTTGGGCACGCCCTGGCCCTTGCGATTCATTTCGGTCAACCGCTGCATCGCGCGCGGGTCGCCGCGCACGGCGGCCAGCAGGTACCACCGGTACGCCTGGCCCATGTCGCCCAGGCCCGAGCGGGGGTTCTGGTACGCATCGCCCACAAACGAAAGCAGCTGCGGGTTTTGCGTGTTCAGCGCCTCGCGCTTAAGACGCTCCAGCTCGTTGCGGTAGATGGGCCCCTGGCAACCGAGCTCGGCCACGCCGCGCTCCAGCGCCTCATTGCATGACTCCAGAAAACGCGCGCCCGCCGTGGCGCCGGGGGCCGCCGCCTGCTGGGCCGGTGTGGGTGCCGTGGGCGCGGGCGGCGGAGCCGGAGGCAGCTGCGCAAACACGGGCGCTTGCAAGGCAGCGCCCAACACCACACCGGGCGCCCAGCGGTAGAGCATGCTGGCGCGACGCATCATGCGCCAGCCTTTGAGCCCACCGGTGCTGCAACACCGGACGCAGGGGCCGCCCCAACCAACGCGGGCTTCTGCGCCGTGTCCCAAGCCATGGGCACGCCAAAGAACAGGGGCTCAAAACCTTGCCAGGTCATCACGTCCACTGCACCCAGCGCGGGGTACCGCTGCGCATAAACCTTCTCCAGCGCCTGGCGGGTGGCGTCATCGTATTTTTGGGTGACCTGAACCGGCTCGCCATACTTGCGCAGCGTGACCTGGATCAGCCCGAGCTTGAGCTCGGGGGTCAGGGCGTTGTAGCCCGCGCGCATGTTCTCCACCACCACGGGGTCGGGCGTGCCGTTGGGGATGCAACGCCAATACGGCGTATTGGTGGCCTTGCCGATGAGCTCGAGCACGCTCAGATCCACCAGCGTGCGAATGGCGGAGTGTCGCCCCTGCAGGTATTTGCCCTCGAGCTTGAAGCCAAACGCATCACCATAAAAGCCCAGGCTGGCGTTGTCTTCAGAACTGAAATTGAGCACCTTGACGACGTTGGACGCTTGCACCTGAGGCACCATTTGCTGCGTGGCAAAGCTCACCAGATTCAAGTCCAGCGCCAGCGCTGAATAGATAGCTGTGCGCTTGATGTCCCCGCCCAGTGTGGTCTTGCCATTGCCTTTGCCAAACTCGATGCCGGCGGAATTCACGCGCCCTGCGCCCGCAATCGCCCGGTCAAACTCGGTAAGTGCCCCAGTGATCAAGAAGTCGGGCATGGTCACGCCAAACTTCGCGCCCAATTGCGCCTGCGACACGAGGTAGTCTGGGTGGTAGGGCACGTACACCACGCGCGCGCCGATACGGTTAACGGCCGTTCGAACCATCTCCGTGATGTCCCCCGGGATTTCGGCTCCCACCAGGGGGCTCGAGAGGTTGGTCGCATCCAGGATGCTGCGCGTCTGCATGTAGATGACCGGGTCGCCCTCTTTGTAGATGTCGAGCATGCGCCCGAAGCGCCCCAGCGCCAGCGCATAGGGGCTGAGGTTGGTGACCGGCAGCAGCTTGTCGGCCTCGCGCTCCGTCAGCAGCGTATTGGCGTCCTTGAGTGCGTTTTCGGTAGATGCGCAGCCGGCCAGGGTGGCCACCGCCAGTGCCAGCGCTCCCCATCGCAATGTTCTTTTGATCGTCATGGTTCTTTGTTGTCGTGGTGGTATCAAAAGCCCCGCTCTCTCGAGGCTGCAAATCCGCAGGTGGACCGCCGCTCAGCGGCCCGAGTTCAAGACCGTGATGTTCTCCACTCCCTTGCCTTCTACATACAGCGTCACGTTGCCGTTCACGTTGCCTTGGATCACGGGGCTCGCGATGCGCAGCGTGCCGTCGGCTCCGCGCTGGATGTCGGAATACGTGGACCGGATCACGATGTTCTTTTGCCCCTCGGGCAGCTTCAACGTGCCGTCAGGCTGAACCAGGGCGCTCTGGTCCACCAGGGTGTTCTGCGAGATCGCGCGGTTCACGCGCGCTTTGGCGCTCACCGACGGATAGACCCCGTCGTTCAGTCGCACGCCGCTGCTGGCCATGTCCTTGTAGGCGCCCAACTGCTCGCCGTAGTTCACCAGCTGAGCTTGCGCGCCCGCGCTCAGCAGCGCCAGCGCGCTGGCACTGCAGCAAAGGCCCAGGGTGCGCAGAGCACGCATCGGGGAGTTCTTTTCCTGATTTTTCATCGCTACTCCTTCGTCTACTTGAAACCAAAATTCCCCTGCCGCCCGGTACCCACGGCACCCACTACATGCTCAGCAGGTTGACCGCTGGGAGCACCGTGACCGACTGGTTCACCACGCCGGTCGAAGGGATCGTGTACGTGTAGCCTGGATTGGCGGCAAACGGCACGTTGCCGGCCACGCCGACGACGCCGGTCACCGCCCCACCCACGTTGCGAACGCTGCCCGACGTCATGCCGGCCGCGGCGGCCGACATGTTGCCGACGATGGTCACGGCGCCGGTGATCACACCCTGGTTGATCACCGAGTTCGACACGCCGCCGACGGCCGCATTGCCCTGGTTGCCCGCGATCACGACGGTGCCGGCCATGACCCCATGGTTCACCAGCGAGTTGACAGTGCCGCCCATGGTGGCGCGGCCCCTGTTGCCGGCGATGAGCACCCGGCCCGACAGCTGGCCGCGGTTGTCCACGCTGTTGACGGTGCCGCCGCCCGTGGCGTTGCCCTGGTTGCCGGTGACCACCACTTGTGCGCCGGCCATGCTGCCGCTGTTGTTCAGCCCGTTGACCAGGCCGCCACCGCTGGCGCGGCCTGTGTTGCCGGCAATCAGTACCTGGCTGCCCTTCATGGAGCCCGAGCCAGCGACGCTGTTGACCTTACTGCTCGCGCCCTGCGCGCTGGCCTGGTTGCCCAGGATGGTGATGTTTGAGCCGGTGATGCTGCCGTCGCCCCGCACGCTGTTGGCCAGCCCGCCGAAGGCCGAGCCCGCATTGCCGATGATGGTGATCTGGCTACCGGTGATGCGGCCACTGCCCACCACGCTGTTGATGGCCCCGCCGTCGCGCGCTGAGCCCTGGTTGCCCAGAATGGTGATGCTGCCGCCTTGCAGCGTACCGGCCACATCCACGCTGTTGGCTGTGCCCTGTTGCGCTGCGCCCTGGTTGGCGGTCACAGTGACCGAGGACCCAGCAATTCGCCCGCGGCTTTGCACCCGTACGCTGTTGGCCAAGCCGTCGCGCCCCGCAGCGCGCGCACTGCCCTGGTTGGCCACCACCTGCACCGAGCTGCCCTGTAGGGTGCCGTCAGCCTGCACGCTGTTGGCCAGCGCCGTGCTGCCCTGCTCGGCCTGTGTGGACCCCGCCGTATTGGCGGCCAGCAGCGCCTGCACCCCATCAACCCGGCCACCGGCGCCCTGCGAGAAGCTGTTGGCGGCCGCCAGACCCTCGGTGGCGTGCACGCGCCCGGCGACATTGCCCAGCAGCTGCAGGCTGGCCGCGCGCATGTCGCCCAGCACCTGAATGGCGTTGGCATTGGCCTGGCCGATGCCTTTGCCAAAGGCGGCAAAACCGGCCACTGTGCCTTCGCGTCCTTCGCTGCGCACATCCGATGCGGCGTTGCCCGCCAGCGTCAAGGTGCTGCCCTGCACGCGCCCCTGCGCGTTGATCGATAGCGCGTTGGCGTTGATCCGGCCCCCGCCGGCATTCAATTGCCGCGCTGTGTTGCCAACCACCTGCAAGCTGCTCTGCGCCAGCGCCGTGGCGCCCGATCCATCCATATAGAGCCCGTTGGCCGCCAGCACGCCGTTGGACTTGCTGCCCACGCCCAGCGCCTGCGCGCCGCTGCCCACCGCGCGGATGTCATCGGCTGTGTTGCCCGCAATGACCACCGGGCTGCCCTGCAGTCGCGCGCCACGGTAGGCTGCCATCGCGTTGACAAGCGCCGTGCCTCCGGTGGCGTGCACACCGCGGGCCGTGTTGCCGGCGATGAGCCAGGGCGACGAGGCGTCCACCAGCGCTCCGTCGTGCAGCACCAGTGCATTGGCAGCAGCCCGTGCCCGGCTCTCGCGCCCGGCCAAGCCCCCCGCGGCCGAGACCGAATCCGCCGTGGTCGTCATATCGCTGGCCGTGTTGCCTGTGAGCACGCCCGCGGCCGACAGGCGCGAGGGCGCACCCGACCCGTTTTCGAGCGCGACGCTGTTGGCTTGCAGGGCACCGCCCCGTGCAGCCAGGCGCAATGCGGTATTGCCCGTCAGCGTCAAGGTGGCCGCATCCAGTTGCGAACCCGTGACGGCCAGCGTGTTGGCCAGCGCAGCCGACTGCTGGCTTGCCGAGAACAACAGCCCGCCGCCCGCCTGCGCGGCATAGCCGGTGGACTGCACGCCGTCGGCCCGGTTGCCCGCCAGCGTCACGGCAGTGTCTTGCACTCGCCCTTCGCTCACCATCAGGGTGTTGGCTGACGCCAAGCCGCCCGATCCGGTCACGGATTCGCCCCGGTTGCCGGTGACGGTGACCGCAGCACGCTCCAATGTGGACTGATGGTCGGCGACGACGGTGTTGGCCAGCGCACGCCCATTGCGCTCCAGCGCCCCCACCACGCCCCCGCCGATGGAGCCTGCGCCGCCCGCGGTGCGTACTTTGTCGGCCACGTTGCCGGCCACCAGCACATTGCCGCTGCGCACCGTGACGCTGTCGAGCCAGAGACTGTTAGCGGCTGAGCCCCCGCCGGTGGCTACGACATCACGCGCCTGGTTGTTGGCGACGCGGTGCACCGGCCCCTCGGCCAGTTCGCCGCGGGTAATAGAAATTGTGTTAGCGAGCGCCGCTGCGGAGATGCGCACATCGGCCAGCGCGCCGCCAAGGATCGAACCCTCGCCGCCCCAGGCCTGCACATTGCGCGCAGTGTTGCCGGACACGCCCGCCTGGTAGCCGGCCGAGCCCGCCAGCTGGTGATCAGTGAAACTGATGCTGTTGGCCAGGGCACTGCCGCCCGTGGCGATGACCTGCGCGGCCTCGTTGCCCGCCAGAACGAGCTGGGCACCCTTCAATTCGCTGGACGCCAGGGTGACGGAATTGGCGGCGGCCACGCCGGTCAAGTCCACCTGTGCAATGGTGCCCCGCCCCACGCCGCCGCTGCCCCCGCCCGCGCGCACGTCTTCGGCGCGGTTGCTGGTGTGCAGGATGCGGGTGTCTTCCAATTTGGAGCGCGCGGCCGTGAGCGCATTTGCCAGCGCCGACCCGCCGATTGACGTGACGCGCCGCGCGTCATTGCCCGAGAGCGCCACCTCGGAGTTGCGCACCTCGGTCGCATCCAGCAGCACGCTGTTCGCGCTGGCGCGCCCCGGCATCTGCAGCGAGCCGGTCCCGAGCAGGACCTCGGTCTTGGCGCCGAAGGCAGCCACATCGGCCGCGCGGTTGCCTTGCACCAGCAGACGGCTCGCGGTGAGGGGCTTGCTGCCTGTGGCACTGGCCGCGAGCACCATGTTGGCCGTAGCCGCGCCACCCAGCGCGTGCACAAAGCCGGTGACCTGGTTGTTCAGCACCTGCACGTGCGACTGGCGCACATCCATGGCAGCCAGCCCAATGCCGTTGGCCTGCGCCGTGCCGGCCAGATCCACGCGCATGCCGGCGTTGGCCAGGGCCGAGCCTTTGCCGCCGGTGGACACCACCGGGCCGGAGGATTTGTTTCCCAGCACCTGGATCTGGCTGCCTGCGTCCACCTCAGTACCGGCGCTGTTCTTGTGCCAACCGAGCCCCCCCAGCATGGACTCCTGCGCGCCCGCGCCGGCTGGCGCGAGGGCCACAGAAATGCCGAGCAGCCAGAGCGCGGCCGCTTCATGCGGTGGTGTCTTGCGCGTTGTATGCACTCACAGCCCCTTGGTCGATGGAAACATTGGACAGGCGATAGCCAACGGTGCCCCCCGGTCGGTCCCGGGAGGTCATCCGGCCCAGGGGGTCATCAGTTGATGTTGACGCTGTTGACGTTGGCGGTGCCGCCAATGGCCTTGATGTCGGTGGCTTCGTTACCGGTCACAGTGATGTCGGAGTTGCGGATCTTGGAGCCGGTGATGTTGATGCTGTTGACGTTGGCCACGCCTTCCATGGAAACCTCGGCCACCTTGATGCCAGCCTTGCCACCGCCAGCGAGCACGTTGGTGGCCTTGTTGTTGCTCACCGTGATGCGGCTGTTGGTCACTTCGGAGCCTGCGGAGCCCTTGCCAGAGATCAGGCCAGGGATGGCGACGTTGCCGCTTTGGGCAAATGCTGCGCTGCAGGTGAAGGCGAGCGCTGCGACGGCGGTAATGGCAATTTTGCGCATATCAATAATCCTTGAGGAGTTGAAAATAATCGACGAGCAGCCCCTTTCGGCCTGCCAGGGGATTCTTGATGAGTGCGTTTGCCGAGGGAGTAAATAAATGTTGCCGCCTTTCGCTAGCGCCCATTTCTCGAAGTGCATCAGCGTACTTCGTCGAACACACCGCCACAGGCCGCTCCAGAATTCATTCTGTAGGACAAGGACTTACGCGGCTTGTCGGCACTGGATCACCGCGAATGTGCGGCATTACAGCCTTATCATGTACTAGAAAAATTAACTAGTTTTTACACTTCGTATAACATCGAAACTAAAATCAACATTCAGAAATTTATTCTCTCAAGAGAATTAACGGTAATCCACCCGATTATTGTCATAAATATGAAATTAATTAGAGTTCAGCGCACTGTTGTGATGGGATCGATGATTGCACTGGGGGGCTGCTCCCCTTCGGCACCTCCGACCATCGCCTACCCAGACGACCAACAGATCGCTGCGGCGCTTGAAGCGCAGTTCGCCAGCGACCGCCACAGCGCCGCTGCGCGGGATTTGATCCGCACTCTGGGCGGAGAAAAAGGCAAGCTGCGCTACCAAATCCACCAGGTGATCTACCGGCAAGGCCCATACGAAGCGCGCTACGACGCGGTGCTGGTGATGGGCCAGCCGGGTGCACAGAGCCTGCAGGCACTGTACGCAACGATGATTCCCGAGGCCGAACGGGCCAAGCTGCCGCAGGCGAGCCTTGAGGCTTACGAGGGTTGGCTCAAGCAGCAGGCCGAGTCGCTCAAGAAAACTTCGGCACCACAGGCGGCCGCGCTGGAGAACGCCCTGGAGACGCTGGGCAAGTGCTACCGCGACCAGCAGGCGGGTGCTGAAATCACGGTCATGCAGGGCCTGGGGGCGCTGATTTCCCCCGAGCGCAACGGGCTCTTCGCCGAAAAGCTTGCGCTGCCGGACACCACTGCACGCTGCTTGCCCGGATGAAGGCTTCGTGGGTGGACGTTAGGCTTCGCTGGTGCCGGCGGTTAAGGCGCCTGCGGCTCATGCTGCTTTAAGTTGTTGGAGCTCAACCAGGATGCGCGCTGCCGCGCCATCGGCACTGCAATGCGCGGTGTCCACCACGAGGCGGTCACCGGACACGCACGGCGCATAGTCGTGCCGGCGCACGGCGGCCCAGGTGGGTGGCAGGAGTCCGGGCACGTCGCTCACCCGCCGCAGCTCGACACGCTTTTGATGCTCGGCCACATCCGAGCAGACCACGTCGACATCAAGCCACGGCACCTGCGCGGCAAGCGCCACGCCGTGCCAGGCTTTGCGCGTCACGGGCAGGGGGTTCACGCTGTCGGCCAGCACCGGCAGGCCCAGCGCAAGCTGGGTCCTCGCCAATGCATACGCCACCATGTAGCCCGCGGAGCCCACATTAGCAACATTGGGCCCATCGGGCACATTGGCCGCACCGCACGCACTACCAGCGTTGCCTGCAATGCCTGCACCCTGACCCGCCAACGCACCCGAATCCCGCAGCGCCTGCTCGATGGTGTCGATGCGCAGATACACCGCCGGCCACCGGGCCAGGAGCGCGCGTGCGATGGTGCTTTTGCCCACACCCGGCAGCCCGCCCAGCACCACCAGCATGGGGCCGGCGGGCGCGGTCACTTAGTCCACCACCGTGAGCTTGGCCACCGACAGCGCCAGCCACTTGGTGCCGTGGCGCGGGAAGTTGACCTGTGCCCGCGCGTCGTCGCCCGTGCCTTCGATGGCCAGCACCTTGCCCTCGCCGAACTTGGTGTGGAACACGGCAATGCCTGCCCGCAGGCCGTGCGCCGGCGCCGCCTTCTGCACCGGCACCGGGGGGCTCGCAAAGGTCTCGGATTTAAAGCCAAATTGGCTTCTAGCGCTTGATCCATAAGCGCTACCAGCTCCTGAATTAGGAGCAAACGTACCAAACCCCTGTTGCTTGGGCGTAATCCACTTGAGTGCGCCCTCGGGCAGTTCGTCGAAGAATCGGCTCTTGATGTTGTAGCGCGTCTGCCCATGCAGCATGCGCGTCTGCGAATGGCTCAGGTACAGGCGCTTGCGGGCGCGGGTGATAGCCACATACATCAGGCGGCGCTCTTCCTCCAGGCCGTCGCGTTCGTTGGCCGAGTTCTCGTGCGGGAACAGGCCCTCTTCCATGCCGCCGATGAACACGCCGTCAAACTCCAGGCCCTTGCTGGCGTGCACTGTCATCAGCTGCACCGCGTCCTGGCCTGCCTGGGCCTGGTTGTCGCCAGCCTCCAAGGCGGCGTGCGTCAGAAATGCGGCCAGGGGCGAGAGCGTCTCGCCCGTGTCGGCGTCCACGATGCCAGGCACACCTTGCGGCAGCGATTCGTCGAGCACCGGCGCATTCGGGTCCAAGCCCTGGCTGACCGCGCTTTGCGTGAGCGGCGCGCCGTGCTCGTCCAGCGGCAGCGCTATGGCATCACGGCCAAAGCCTTCCTGCGTCACAAAGCTCTCGGCTGCGTTGACGAGTTCTTCCAGATTCTCGATGCGGTCGGCGCCTTCCTTTTCTGTGCGGTAGTGCTCCACCAAGCCTGAGGATTCGAGCATCTGCTCGATGATGCCGCGCAGGTTCAGCCCCTGCGTCTGCTCGCGCAGCACATCCACCATGGCCACGAACGCGCCCAAGTTGGCGCCGGCCTTGCCGGGCACGGCGCTCACACCGTCGTGCAGCGAGCAGCCCGCGGCGCGCGCGGCGTCCTGCAGCACCTCGATGCTGCGCGCGCCGATGCCGCGCGGCGGGAAGTTGACGACGCGCAGAAAGCTGGTGTCGTCGTGCGGGTTCTCCAAGAGGCGCAGATAGGCCAACGCGTGCTTGATTTCAGCGCGCTCAAAAAAGCGCAGGCCGCCGTACACGCGGTAGGGCACGCTGGCATTGAACAGCGCAGATTCGATCACGCGGCTTTGCGCATTGCTGCGGTAGAGCACGGCGATCTCCTTGCGCTCAAAGCCATCGTTGCGCACCAGTTGCTTGATTTCATCGACCATCCACTGCGCCTCGGCCAGGTCGGTGCTCGACTCGTACACGCGCACGGGCTCGCCGGGGCCCTGCTCGGTGCGCAGGTTCTTGCCCAGTCGCCGGCTGTTGTGGCTGATGAGGGCGTTGGCCGAATCCAGGATGTTGCTGTAGCTGCGGTAGTTCTGCTCGAGCTTGATCTGCTGCTGCACATCGAACTCGCGCACGAAGTCGGCCATGTTGCCCACGCGCGCACCGCGGAACGCATAGATGCTCTGGTCGTCATCGCCCACCGCAATCACGCTGCCACGCGCCTCAAAGCGGCCGCCGATTTCTTTGCCCGCCAGCTGCTTGAGCCAGGCGTATTGCAGCTTGTTGGTGTCCTGAAACTCGTCGACCAGGATGTGCGCAAAACGGCGCTGGTAGTGCTCGCGGATGGGCTCGTTGTCGCGCAGCAGCTCATAGCTGCGCAGCATCAGCTCACCAAAGTCGACCACGCCTTCGCGCTGGCATTGTTCTTCGTACAGCTGGTAGACCTCGACCTTCTTGCGCGCATCGCTGTCGTGCGTCTCCACATCGCCCGGGCGCAGGCCTTCTTCTTTGCAGTTCGCAATAAAGTACGACAGCTGCTTGGGCGGAAAACGCTCGTCGTCCACGTTGTGCTGCTTGCACAGGCGCTTGATGGCCGAGAGCTGGTCTTGGGTGTCGAGGATCTGAAACGCCTGCGGCAGCCCCGCGGCCTTGTGGTGCGCGCGCAGCAAGCGGTTGCACAGGCCGTGGAAGGTGCCGATCCACATGCCGCGCACGTTGACCGGCAGCATGGCCGACAGGCGCGCCACCATTTCCTTGGCAGCCTTGTTGGTAAAGGTGACGGCCAGAATGCCGCCCGGCGTGGCGTAGCCGTTTTGCATGAGCCAGGCAATGCGCGTGGTGAGCACGCGTGTCTTGCCCGACCCTGCACCCGCCAGGATGAGCGCGTGGCCCGCGGGGAGCGTGACGGCAGCGAGCTGCTCAGGGTTCAGGTTGTGCAGCAGGGGGGAGACGCCCGCCGTAGCGGCCTGGGCAGCGGACGCGCCGCGATCGTGCGCGTCCGAGAACATATCTTGTGGGAACATGCGGCCATTGTAGAAAGTCTCCCTCTTATGATGCGACTTCAAGCATCTAAAGGAGACTCAACGATGAAGGATCACATTCGTCGACATGCAACGGCCTTTGCCACATCCGTTGTCTTTGTGCTCGGAGGCTGTGGTGGGGGCACCAGCGATGCGCTCCCAGAGAGCCCCATACCCATCTCGCCGCCATTGACGCCAGTGCCCTCACTGACCTACAGCCCTGACGCCACTGTTTGTGCATGGATGGCGGCACATGTTCAGCCGTTTGCATGGCCTACACAGACGGTCGGCCCACGGACTTGGCAGCCCGCACAACTGCAGACGGTGGACGCGCCTTTGCGCGACGCGCAAGGCCTGGCCCAGTACCGCGTCACCAGCAACCTCATGGTGCTGCAAAGCCACTACGGCCCACAGGTCCAATCCAAGGGCATCGCCTACGCGAGCAGCCAGTTGTGGGCCCAGGAGGCCTCATGCAAGTATGGTTTCAACGTCGAGTCGCGATTCCTCACAGAGCTGAGTGACGCATTCACCGCCCACATGCCGGACAGCACGGCCGCCCGCGTCGCCCAAGAGGACTACACCGCAGGCATCCAGCAAGTGCGCAAGCCAGATCCGTGCAATCCTCCGTTCCCCGGCACGCCCCTGCCGCCGGAATGCCGGGCCAGCAACTGACATGCGCGCACTCGCCCTTACTGCGTTGTTGACAAGCACCCCGCAGCTCGCCTTGGCCCAAGCCTCGTGCAGCAGCGATGGGCAGCTTCTGCCTGCCGCGCTGTTCGAGCGGTTCATCAACGCCGACTGCGAAGCCTGCTGGGCCGACCCGGCCACACCCGCGCCATCGGCGCCGACTACAGTGGTACTGGACTGGATCGTGCCCAGCGCTAAGGGGAATGACGCACCGCTGTCTGCCGCTGCCACCAACGACGCCGCGTTGCGCCTGCAGGCGCTAGGCCGCCCAGCCCCTCCAAGAACCGACGTGGCGCTGTCGCCTGTGGAGCCGCCTGCCCGCCCTATGCGCTTGCGGGTTGCCCATGGCCTGCCCATCAGTGACTACATGGGCGCGGGCATCACACTTGCTCCCACACCCGGTTTGTCACCGCCCCCTGAAGGCTGGCAGTACCATTTGTTGCTGGTGGAGGCTGTGCCTGCAGGCAGCGAGGGCACGGTGGTGGCTCGAAATTTGGTCAGAAACATGCTTTACAGCACATGGGATAAGCGCAACAAGCTATCAAAAAATGGGCAAACCCATTGGATGGAGAGTCGCCCCATGCACATTCCGCCCGGCGCCCAGCCCGAACGGCTGCACATGGTTGGCTGGGTGCAAGACGCGCAGGGGCGCGTTTTGACCGCTGCGCAGTCTGTATGCCGGTAATACGGCGGACGTTATGACAAACGCGCCAAAGGCGCCTAGAATCAAGCACCGGGCCCAAGTTTCTTGACGCCCGGTTTTTTTGTGCCTGTGCAACCAGGGTTCGGTGTTGGCTTTCACGCTGCCACCCGCAGAGCCGGTCCCAAGCCAAGCGCCCACCGTAGCAAAAATCCTTTTGCTGCGTCCTTTACTGGAGCTTGGAATCTCATGGAAATCTTCGACTACGACAACGTTCTCTTGCTTCCGCGCAAGTGCCGGGTGGAAAGCCGCTCGGAATGCGACGCCAGCGTGGAACTGGGCGGCCGCTCGTTCCGCTTGCCTGTCGTGCCCTCCAACATGAAGACGGTAGTGGACGAAAAGATCTGCACCTGGATGGCGCAGAACGGCTACTTCTATGTCATGCACCGGTTTGACCTGGACAACGTGCAGTTCGTCAAGGACATGCACGCACAAGGCTGCTACGCCTCGATCTCGCTGGGCGTGAAGCAGCCCGACTACGACACTGTGGACCAGCTGGTGGCCTTGGGCCTCACGCCCGAGTACATCACTATCGACATCGCCCATGGCCACGCAGACAGCGTGAAGAACATGATCGGCTACCTGAAGCAGCACCTGCCCAAGGCCTTTGTGATCGCCGGCAACGTGGCGACGCCGGAGGCCATCATCGACCTGGAGAACTGGGGCGCGGACGCGACCAAGGTGGGCGTGGGCCCGGGCAAGGTCTGCATCACCAAGCTCAAGACCGGGTTTGGCACGGGTGGCTGGCAGCTGTCGGCGCTCAAGTGGTGCGCGCGCGTGGCCACCAAGCCCATCATTGCCGACGGCGGTATCCGCAGCCACGGCGACATCGCCAAGAGCATTCGCTTTGGCGCAAGCATGGTGATGATCGGCTCGCTGTTTGCAGGGCACGAGGAGTCGCCCGGCCAGACGGTCGAGGTCGACGGCGCGCTATTCAAGGAGTACTACGGCTCTGCCAGCGACTTCAACAAGGGCGAGTACAAGCATGTCGAAGGCAAGCGCATCCTGGAGCCCGTCAAGGGTCCATTGGCCGGCACGCTGGTCGAGATGGAGCAGGACGTGCAAAGCTCCATCAGCTACGCCGGGGGCAAGAAGCTGATGGACATCCGCAAGGTGAACTACGTGATCCTTGGCGGCGACAACGCGGGCGAGCACCTGTTGATGTAACTCGGCGCCAGTGGCCTGCCGCGCAAGCCCTGCATCACGATCGCAGCAGGTTTTGCGCCATGTGGTGCAGGTCGTGCCCCGGCTTGGCCAACGCGTCCACGATGCTGAAGTGGTGCAGGCCGGGCAAACTCACGCTGCGGGGCACAAAGTGGCTGCCCCAGGCGTCTTGCATCAATTGGTTCTGCCGCAGGAACTCGGGGCTTTCATCCGCGCCCACGGCGCAATGCAGCGTGCCGGTGGCAGGCTCCAGCAGGCGTGCAGGGCTGTATTGCAGCACCTGCTGTTCCGTCAGGTTCAGCGCGGCCTGGTACATGGGGGTGTACATGATCGGCTCCAGATCGTGGATGCCCGAAATCGACATCGCATTGCGCACCAGCCCGTCGGGCAGGCCGTTGGCGATCAACGGCCACACGCTGGTCAACAGCATCGCGGCCAGATGGCCTCCTGCCGAATGCCCTGCCACGGTAATACGCTTCGGGTTCCCTCCATGGCTGGCAATGTGGTGCGCCACCCAGGCCAGCGCCTTTTCCATCTGCCGAACGATGTGGGGAATGGTGACCGGTGCCTCGGGCGTGCCGGGGCACAGCGCGTAGTTCGCCACCACCACACAAAAGCCGGCCTGCGTGAACGGCGGGGCAATGAAGGAATGGTCGGACTTGTCGAGTGCGCGCCAGTAGCCGCCGTGGATGAACACCAGCACCGGAACACCCTCAGGGGCGGTGCGCGCGGCCGGGAAAATATCCAGGCTTTCTCCCGCACCCGTGCCGTATGCCACGTCCAGCACGCAGGGTTGGCTGGCCCGCACCCGCGCTGAGTCTTCGGCCCAGCGCTGCAGGTAATCGATGTGGTCAGGAACCAGGGCGCGGTTGTTGTACATGCGCTCCAACCACGCGGGGTCATTGAGGGGCAGGCTCATGAAAAGTCTCCTTGGGGCAGCAGAATCATCTTGCCAATCGGGCGCTGCTGCAAGCTCGGTGACAGGCAGACGCGGCAAAAAGGCACATGATGCACAGAGCGACAACCTTCGACAGATAACGCCATGACGACTTCCACACCGCTTCGTATCGCCGTCCTTGGCATCGGCATGATGGGCCGCCCCATGGCGCGCCGGCTGAGCGAAGCCGGCCACCAGGTTCACGCCTGGAACCGCACCCGCGCCAAGGCCGAGCCTTTGGCCTCATTCGGCATCACCGTGCATGACGCGCCCACCAGCGCTGTCCAGCAGGCCGACATCGTGGTCAGCTTGCTGGAGAACGGCCCGGTGGTGGGGCAAGTGCTCTTCGACTCGGGCACTGCAACCGCCATGCGCAAGGGCGCGCTGTTCATCGACATGGCGTCCATCCAGCCGCGCGAGGCGCGTGACCACGCTGCGCGCCTGGGGGAGATGGGCTTCACGCACCTGGACGCGCCCGTGTCGGGCGGTACCGTGGGCGCAGAGAACGGCACCTTGGCCATCCTGGTCGGGGGACGCCCTGAGGACTTTGCCCGCGCCCTGCCCGTGTTCTCGGCCCTGGGCCGCGCCACCCATGTCGGGCCGCACGGCGCCGGCCAGTTGACCAAGCTCGCCAACCAGATGATCGTGGGCATCACCATCGGCGCGGTGGCCGAAGCGCTGCTGTTTGCCGCCAAGGGCGGCGCCGACATGGCAAAGGTGCGCGAAGCCATCAGCGGCGGCTTCGCCGACAGCCGCATCCTGCAACTGCACGGCCAGCGCATGGTGGAACGGGACTTCGCCCCCCGCGGCCGCATGGCCGTGCAACTCAAGGACATGCGCAACGCCCTGGCCACAGCAGGGGAGATCGGCTTTGATGCGCCTATCACCGAGCTTTTCGAAGCTCTCTATACGGAAAAAAGGTTTGGGTTCTTAGCTCAGTTGGTAGAGCAGCGGACTCTTAATCCGTAGGTCGAGTGTTCGAGTCACTCAGGACCCACCAAACCAAAGCCGCTGCAATCGAAAGGTTGCAGCGGCTTTTTTCTTGCCTGCGTTGTGCGACGTTGGATGTGAAGCGTCTCATATCCAGCCCCTTCTCATTCGCGGAAGGCCGTCCCCAATCCAGTGTTTAGGCCTGTTTCAAGTAGCCGTGAGCTTGCCCTCAGTCATGACGGACGCTCGTGAATTGCATGCGATGAGCGCTTTGCCCTTGCCAAGTTAGCGAGACATCAACCCCACGACGGCTTTGGCTTCTGGATCATCCGGAGGGGCGCCCCGTACACCGACCAGCGCCACGTCGTCTGTCCAGGCGTTCTCTCAACTGCTTCGCGGTTCAAGACCGGTCACGCCAGGCATCGCGATGTTGAACATACGCAATCTGGCCCCTGATCACGAGCCTTCGCGCTCTACCTAGCCGACCGCGGAAGACTCGTCGCGCCCAAACCACAATCGGAAAATACTATTCTTAAATAAGAAAATTATTGCGATTTATAGATATAAATTCACTTCATTCATCGAATGGAATTTATGATCAGTAACTGGAAGACAGCAGCTGCCTGGGCCCTCATAGCCCTGGGCTTTCTCCATATCGTTATGGGTTTCGCGCGGTTTAAACAGCCTTTCCTGGCGGCGCTATCTGAGGGAATTTTTGACGCATTCAAAGCCGATGACACGCGTCGCCTGGCTTTCTGGTTCACGCTCCTGGGCCCCGTGCTTTTGCTATGCGGGCACCTCGCATTGCGGGCTGCCCAAGGCGGAGATTTGGAAACCTTGGGGCTGATCGGGCTGTACCTGCTGGTAGCTGCGGTTCTGGGCATCGTGGCTTTCCCAGCGTCGCCACTGTGGGCGCTGCTGGTGGTCGCGGGGCTGTTGTTCGCTGCAGGGCGGGGTTGGCTGACCTGAGCTCTCGATCTTTTTTCTCACCGTCGGGCTCAGAAACTAACCATTGACCGCGTATATGTCCATCGCCCACCACCACGTAACCCCCGTGCCGCTTCCTTCGGAATCGGCGATTGCCAACGCCTACGCATCGGTGAATCTTGCCGACGCTTACTCCATCGAGCTCGCTGCCGATGCGTCGGCCCATCCCGAACTGTTGGCGAGGTTTATCTTCGCTCACCAAGCGCCATGGATCAGCAGCCTTATGGCCGTTCGAGACGCGGTCGTGGCCGGGTTCGGCCTCAAGACAGCCAAGCATCTCGCATCACTGGAAGCACAGAGCGGAAAGGGCCGACTCAGCATCTTTAGGGTCTACAGCACAAGTCCAACTGAAGTTGTTTTTGGAGAAGACGACAAGCACCTGGACTTCAGGATTTCTGTTCTGTGCTCTGGGGGGCCATCGCCGGGCGCTCAACGCCACTTGACTATGTCGACCGTCGTTCATTGCAACAATCGCCTAGGTCGTATCTACCTTTTTCTCATTGCTCCGTTTCACCGCTTGGTCGTTCAGTCCAGTCTTCGGAGTGCGGCACAGAGCGGCTGGCCGTCGGCGGCAAAGGGGTAAGCCCATCCCAATCATCACCCGCCGACTATTGCGGGCACCGCCATCACGCGGACCCCGTCTGGCCTACCGGCCATGCCGGTCATGCCGGTCATGACCAACATCAATGGGCCTATGGGTAAGCAGGCAACGTTAATGGGTCATTCCGCCGCTCTGGTTCTATTGGGTCCCTGGGGGATCCTGGAGCTTGGGATGGCAGGCACTCTGACTCTCGCCTTCTGGTTCGCTTGGTCCCTGTATGCCGCCTTGCTTGTGTGGATGAGCAGCGGAAGCACGGTGGGCGCGTGGCTAGTTCTTGCCCCGCCTTCATTGCTGGCCGCATTCAGCGGGCCAAATGTTGTTCCTCAGGTGCTGGCGGTCTTTGCGGGTGCAAGCGTCAGTCCACACGCCTTGCTCGGCGCGCTGCTAGTGACTTTTCCGTGTGGTACCGCCGTGGCAATCCACCTCTGGTATGCAGCGGCGGCATGCAAGAGGTAACCGGACGGTTGGCAAACCCAAGTAAGCCACTGCCGGAAGCTTCGGCTCTCCCCAGCTTCTGATCACGAAGCTCCAGTCCAGCGGCTTCAATGTCCGTGCGACGCTGGCATGCGCGGGTGGTTCGCCTCGTCATACAAAGCGTTTAACCCTCCGATGGAGAGACGTCGAGCGCGCGCATCCACTACCTGTGGCTGATTCTGAACAACGCCGTCACGCAGCTACATCGTTCTCGCGCTGCGGTGCACGCCCCGGCGCTCGAGTGTCGGCGCACAAGACGGGAGCCGGGTCTCCGGCGACTAATGACTACAGACACCGCGCCGCCCCCGGCGCACGCTATGGACAGCATTGATGACCAACGGGGCTGGGTCTCTTCGCCGCAGGCACAGCAATCCCACAACCCAAGGTTATCCATGGCTATCACTATCACCGTTGCGCAGACGGTGTCGAACGACGTTTTCTCTCGAATCGTTGCTTTGGCACAGGTTTTGCGGCAGTCGGACCCCAACTTTGAAGGCTTGACCATCTCCGTGTCGAGGGGTGCTGACACCCTCGTCACGGACACCGACGACAAGCTGCGCGAGACGCTCTTGCACCTGCTGGTTGAAGACGAATTGGCCGCCGGCTCGGAGCCGTCGTTGCATACGCTTCACTTTCCACGCAACGACCCGCCTGGGATGAGTGGACGCCCATGACCGCACTGCAAGTCGCTAGCAGGCCAGCTATTCATGGGAATCACCATCACCGTTTCGCACACTACCTCTGACCCGGATTTCAAAAAAGTCGAAGCACTTGCGAAGCATCTGCAGGGCAACGACTACAACTTCAGCGGCCGCGCCATTTGCGTGGAGCGCGGCTTGTTGACCGAAGTGAAGGACACCCAAGACGCGCTGCGTGGCGCGCTTTTGTGGTTGATGGTGGAGGCGGTGCTGAACCACCGGACTCCCTCCAGGCCAGGCGCTGTGTAGCGGTCCACAAAGTGGCAAGAGCGGGTCCCCCCGCGTTGGTTTGGCGACCAGCACATTGCTGGCGGGGTAGGAACCAGGCTTGGGGTAGTGCGTGGCGACTACATCTGGTGCCACCGCTGGGCGTTTCCCGCGACAAGGTGGCCCGCTGTTCAAATCACCACTTCGAGCAGCGATGAAGAAAACCTGGCGTGCTGTCAGCCCTTGGCAGTATCGCGAGCCTGCCCCAACAGCTTTCTGGCTAGGATAGGGAAGCTGGCGCAGCACTGTGCAGCCACGGTGTCAGCTCAGACCGGTTCCGCCGGGCCAATATTTGAGTCAAATTGGCCGCTAGCGCTTGTTCAATAAGCACTTAACGCTACTTTATTTGTAGCATTAAAGTGATTGCACGAGCAGCACGCGAGCTCTGCAGCCCCTCTACCACCACACAGAACACGAGAACATCCATGTTGACTGCACCGCTGCCACGACGGACAGCCCTGCTCACGGGCCTCGGTTGGCTTGCCCCCCTGGCGTTGCACGCGCAAGCCCAGCCGCCGGCCGTTGCAAAACTTGCCCGGGGCGGCCAGTGGCCCGCTTGGGACCACTTCAAGGCCCAGTTCGTCAGCGAAGACGGCCGCGTGATCTCCAACGATGACGACGGCACCCGCACCTATTCGGAAGGCCAGGCGTACGGGCTTTTTTTCGCGCTCGTGGCCAACGACCGCAAGGGATTCGACGCCATCCTGCGCTGGACCGAAAACAACCTGAGCGGCGGCGACCTCGCAGCGCGCTTGCCCGCCTGGCTTTGGGGCCGCCGGCCCGACGGGACCTGGGGCGTCATCGATAGCAACGCGGCTTCAGACGCCGATCTCTGGATCGCGTATGCACTGGGCGAAGCCGCCAGGATCTGGAAAACGCCGCGCTATCACGACCTGGGGGCGCGCCTCGCCATGCGAATCCTGGCCGAAGAGACGGCGGATTTGCCGGGCCTGGGCGTCACGCTGCTGCCCGCACCCCGCGGCTTTGTGGAGGCCGAAGGCCGCTGGAAGCTCAACCCCAGCTATCTACCGCTGCAGGTGATGCACCGGCTTGCGGCGCTCTACCCGCACGCCGCGTGGAAGCCACTGGCACAGAGCTCTGAAAAAGTGATCGCGGGCGCCTCGCCCAAGGGGTTTGCGCCGGACTGGATTCTCTATGACGCCAAACTCGGCTTCCTGGTCGACGAGAAGGGCAAGGAGAAAGGCCAAGGCGGCTACAACGCGATCCGTGTGTACCTCTGGGTTGGCATGCAACACGCTGCGTCCCCCGGCCGCAAAGCGCTGCTCTCGGCACTGGGCGGGATGGCCCGGTACGTGCGCGAGCAGGGGCACCCCCCGGAATCCATCGACGTATTAATCGGCCAAGCTGCCGCAGCCGGTCCGTCGGGTTTCTCTGCAGCGATGTTGCCCTTTTTGCGGGCGCAAGGGGACGATGCAGCGCTGGAGGCACAGCGCCGCCGCCTCACAGCCAACCCCGTGCGACCCAACGCGTACTACGAGCAGACCCTGGCGTTGTTCGGACTGGGCTGGATGGAAGGCTGGTTCCGGTTCTCGGCTGCGGGCCAGCTCCTGCCCAAAAAAAAGGTGCCGTAAGGTTGACCCGGCGCTGCCCGTGCGGCGACGCCTGGGCATAGGCACGGGCCAGTGATCGAGGTTTCGGCAACTTGCGGTGCCCTGCCAACGGCCGTCCGCTTAACATCGCCCACTTGCCTCCTCCGGTCGCCGCAGCAACCCGCCTGACTGCGGGGCCGCCCCACAGCTCCACACCTTCATGAACCCCAACGCCCACACGCTCTGGCGCGCCCCGCAATGGGCGCTGGCCGCCCTGCTTGCCGTGTTGGGCATGCTCGGCCCGTTTTCTATCGACACCTACATCCCCGCCTTCACGGGGATCGCCGGGGCGCTCGGCGCCACGCCGGTCGAGATGCAGCAGACCTTGTCGGCCTATCTCTTCGGGTTTGCGTTCATGAATCTCTTCCACGGTGCGCTGGCGGACAGCTTTGGCCGCAGGCCGGTGGTGCTGTGTGGCATTGCGATGTTCACAATCGCCTCCGCCGGATGCGCCCTGTCGCAAAGCATCGAGCAGCTCATCGCGTTTCGGGCGTTGCAGGGTTTGTCGACCGGTGCGGGCATCGTGGTGTCGCGCGCTGTGATCCGCGACATGTTCCCGCCCGCGCGCGCCCAGCAGGTGATGAGCCAGGTCACGATCTACTTCGGGGTCGCGCCAGCCATCGCACCCATCGTGGGCGGCTGGTTGTTTGTGCACACCGGTTGGCACAGCATTTTCTGGTTTCTGACGCTCGTGGGCGTCGTGCTCTGGATCGCCAATTTCAAGCTGCTGCCAGAGACTCTGCATGCAGACCTGCGCCAGCCTTTCAACGTACCGCACCTGATGCGCGGCTACTGGCAACTCGGATCGAGCCCGCGCTTCGTGCTGCTGGCGCTGGCCAGCGGTGTGCCGTTCAACGGGATGTTCCTCTATGTGCTGGCTGCGCCGGCATTTCTGGGCGAGCACCTTGCCCTGGCTCCCACGCAGTTCTTCTGGTTCTTTGTGCTGACTATCGCCGGCATCATGGGCGGCGCCTGGCTCAGTGGGCGGCTGGCGGGCAAGATCGCGCCCAAACGCCAGATCCGCCATGGCTTTGTGATCATGTTCACCGTGGCGGTGCTGAACCTCGGGGCCAACCTGGTTTTTCCGGCCCACGTGGGCTGGGCATTGGCGCCCATCGCCATCTTTGCATTCGGCTGGGCGCTCATGGTGCCCGTGGTCACCTTGCTCGTTCTGGACCTGTACCCTGAGCGCCGGGGCATGGCGTCGTCCATGCAGGCGTTTGTGGGGTCCACGGCCAACGGGCTGGTCGCCGGCGTCATCGTGCCGCTGATCATGCATTCCACGGTGTTGCTGGCCCTGGCATCGTTGCTGATGATGGCCATCGGCATGACAGCCTGGATCTACCTGCACCATCGCTGGCCCGAAGTCGGCCGCACCGCCACGAGCGGCTGAAATCAGCTTCTGAAGCACGCTCCGAGGTCCAAAAGTCCCCGGAGGGCCAGGCACTAGGGGTTGCCCTGCCGCCGTTCCATGCCCCTATCCTGGTAATACCGGTTCTTTGCCGCATACATGGCCTGGTCCGCACGATGGATGGTCGCCTCCACCTGGTCGCCCGACCCACACGAGGCGACACCCATGGCCAGGCTGATGGGCTGGCCCGGATAAAACTGGTTGTTCAGATCCAGCATTGAGAGAATGCGCTCTTGCAGCGCAAACGCGCTGCGTTCATCCATGCCCGGCAGCAACACCATGAACTCGTCCCCGCCGATGCGCGCTGCACAGGCTGGGGCGTCCACGGCCTTGGCCAGCACTTCGCCTACCCGGCGCAGCAGGGCGTCCCCTGCTGCATGGCCTTCTTCGTCGTTGACGGCCTTGAGCCCGTTGAGGTCGATCGCGATGACCGACAGCGGCCACGGGCCCTTGCGCGTGATGCGGTTGAGCTCCTCGGCATAAAAAGCACGGTTGCGAAGCTGCGTCAGAACGTCGTGTTTGCCCAGGTATTCGAGGTAGGCCTCGGCCTTCTTGCGTGCTGTGATGTCCACCAGCGAGAGCAGCACCAGGCCCCAGTCCGCAAGATGATCTGCCAGCACTGAAAACTGCATGTGGATGTGCACCGCATCGCCCGACAGTGCGTAGTTGACCACCTCGCGCTGCTGGAACGTCTTGCCTTCCCACAGATCGATCAGCTGCTCAGCAAAGGACTCGTGCATTTCGCCGCGGAACACACGGCCGATGTTATTGAGCAGCACCTCTTTGCTGGCGGCACCGAACATGCGCAAGGTCTGCTGATTCACGTCGATGACGCGGATCTCCTGCATGCAGCGCGTCACGAACTCAGGGTGCACGGTGATGAAGGTCTTGAAGTCGTCAATGCCCTGGGCCCGAACGCTGTCGAGCAGGTTTTTGACAGCGCTGAAATCCTCGACCCACAGCGACACGGGCGAGTGCTCGAACAGGTCCCTGGCGTGTTGCTCGCTGCGCCGCAAGCGGCCGGCGCCCCGCACCTGGGACGTGATGTCTTCCAGCGACAGCAGCACGCGCGCCCAGGTTTCTTCGTAGCCGGGCAGGATGCGCCCCCGAACCTGCACGTCGAGGCGCCGGCCGTCCAAGGCGTAGTTGACGCTCTGGTTCGAAAACTCGTGCTCCCCGTCCCACAGTGCCGCCAACTCATGCGTCACCGCATCGTGCATGTGGTCCCTGAAGACCTTGTCGAGGTTTGCGACCAACGCCTCCTGGCTGTCGGCGGCAAAAAGCTCCAGGGTCCGGCGGTTCACCCTCACCACCTGGAGCGCAGCACTACATTGCCGCACGCGCGCCGGATCCCGCGCAAGGTGGGAGCGAAGGTCGGTGACGCCTTCTGCGCGCCAGCTGTCAAACAGCTGCTTCACAGCGCTGTAGTCCTCTATCCAGAGCGAGACCGGCGCCAGTTCGAACATGTGCTCAAAGTCCGCGGCTGAAGATAAAGAAGACGACACAGCTGATTCCTCCCACGTCATTATTGTCGAGCCGCCGCGGTGCCCTGCCACGCCCTTGGCCGGCGCTCAAACAAAAAGGCCGGCACCTTGCGGTACCGGCCTTTTCTTTTGCACTTGATCGCAGCCCTGTCGGGCCGGATCAGAGCGAAGCTTGATCAGCGAGCGGGGCGTGCTGGGCGCTTGCGCGCGTCGTGGGCCACGAAAGGCTTGGCACCGCCACCAGCAGGCTTGGCAAAGCCAGGCTTGCTGCGGGGTGCGAAGTCACCACGCGGAGCACCTGCATCGGCACGGGGAGCGAACCCACCGCGGCCAGCGTCGCCAAAGCCAGGCTTGCGGCCAAAGCCTTCGCCATCACGGCGGGGGGCAAAACCACGGTCGTCACGGCCGCCAAAGCCACCGCCACCATTGCTGTCGCCGCGGGGCGCGCCGCCACGGGGGGCATCACGACCGGCAAAGCCGCCGCCGAAACCACCACCGAAGCCGCCACGGTCATTGCCGTTGCCACGCGCCGGGCCACCGAACTTGCGGTCACGGCTGTCGCGGTCGTAACCACCGCTAGGTCGGCCACGGCCACTGAAATCACCACCAGCGCGCGGTGCCTGGGGCGGGCGCTGCGAAGGCTCCATGCCAGGGATCACTTCGGCCTTGAACTGCTGGCGGCTGTACGACTCAATGTCGTAGATCTTGCGGCGGTCG
>SDXZ01000049.1 GCA_004210805.1 Acidovorax sp. | reverse complement strand
ATGCTGTCGTACCTGGCGTTTTCGCTCATCGGGCAGAAGGAGGGCATCCGCTTCAGCCGCGATGGCTGGGTGCTGTGCATGGTGGCGGCCACGCTGCTGTCGTCGGCCAATGCGCTGTATGACAAGCACATCGTCACGCAGCTGCGGCTGGACCTGGCGGCGGTACAGGCCTGGTCGGCCGTGCAGCGGGGCGTGCTGGTGCTGTGCCTGCTGCCGTGGGTGGTGACGTCTGCCTTGCCGCGGCTGGGCGGGAGTGGCTTGCAAGGGCGGTGGCCGGGCTGGAAGGCGGCGTGGCCCAAGGTCTGGCCGGTGGTGGCGATTGCGGTGGCGTATGTGGTGGCCGAGTACATCTACCTGGCTGCGGTGCAGGTCGAGGGGGCCATGATCTCGGTGATCTCCGTGCTGCGGCGGACCAACCTGGTGATGGTGTTCGGGCTGAGCGCCTGGCTGCTGCAAGAGCGTTTTATCCGCCACAAGACCGTGGCGATGGCGGGCGTGCTGGCCGGCATCGCCTTGATGGTGAAGACGGGGTGAGATCCTGCGCCCCTGTCCTGCGTTCTTCCTGTTCACAGGCTGCAGGGGTTGAAAGGCGCTATGACGCTGCGCTGCCCCGCTGCGCCAGTTGCCGGATCCAGTCCATCACGGCCTGGCCGCGCGGCGTGATGACGGTGCGCTCGGACGCGAGCAGGTAGTACGACTGTTCGGCTGGCAGAGCCACATCCGACAGCCGCACCAGCGCGCCGGACGCCAGCAGGTCGTGCACCAGAGACTGCCGCGCCAGCGCAATGCCCTGTTCGGCCAGGGCTGCATCGATGAGCAGGGCGGTGTCGGTGAAGGTCATGGCGCGCTGCGCCGCCGCCAGGCGGATGCCTGCATGCGCCAACCAGGGCTGCCAGGGTTGCCGGGTGTGGGTGAGCAGCGTGCCCTTGCGCAGCGCGTGCTCGCTGGCCGGGGCGTCCAGGCGCCGCAGGTAGCCCGGCGCCGCCACCGGAAACCACGCATCGTCCAGCAGCTTTTCGCAGTGGTGCGCATGCGGGCGGGTGCGTGCAAAGCGGATGGCGATGTCGGCATCGCCCTGGTCCACGTCGGCCAGGTCGGTGCTGGCATGGATCTCGATGCCGGGCGCCTGCCCGGTGGCCTGCAGCTGCGCCAGCGCCGGCACCAGCCGCAGCCGCGCGAACGAGGGCAGGGCGCTGATGCGCACCACGGTGCGCTGCTGGTGCGCGTAGCCGGCAAACGTGTCTTGCAGGGCCAGCAGCGCGGCCTTGGTCTGCTGGTGCAGGTGCAGGCTCTCGGGCGTGGGCGCCACCGACCGAGTGCTGCGCGTGAATAGGGGCACGCCCAGGGTCTTTTCCAGTTCGCGCACGCGGTGGCTCGGCCGCTTTTTGAAAGCTGCGCCACTGCATCACCGCGTCAAACGCTGCGATGAGGTGCAGCGGCGGGATGGAATGCATGGGCGAGGGCGTTTTCTCTGAGGGATCGGTGGTCGGGGCCATGGCCCGCGGTGTGGGCCGGTAGCGCGTCAGTCCCCGCCGCCCCCGCCGCATCCGCTGCCGCAGCTTCCGCCATCGCTGCCTGCGTCACTGCTGCTGCTACCGCCATCGCTGCTGCTGGAGCTGCCCGAGCTGCTGGAGCTTTCTGCCCCGCCGAAGTCGCCCGAGCTGCCGCTGTAGCTGTGGTCGGCAAAGTGGGTGCCGCAATAAGTGCCGCTGGCGTCACCCCCGGCATCGCTCTTGCGGATGATGTCGCGGCAGTCGGGCACGTAGGCAAAGCCGCCCGCAATCGCGAGCTTGGCGTCCAGCGCAAACAGCAGCGGCAGGCGCGAGGGGTACTTGGGGTGGATGCCCTCGTCCTTGCACGCCCAGTACCAGGCGCGGCGCAGGCCGTCGTTGTTCTTGGCGCGGGTGCCCAGGGCCTCGGCGGGGGTGTGGTGCAAAAAGAAGCCCAGCGCGCGCTCGCACCAGCTTTTGTAGGCCTGGGTGTGCAGGATGAACTCGTGCCACATGGCATCCACCGCCTTGGACGGCATGGCGACGAACTGCTTCCTGCTGCGCATGCAGGCCATGAAGAACTGGCGCAGCCCGCGCTCGACCAGTTCGCAGTCCTTCTGGTTCAGGTGGGGGTAGGCCTCGCGCAGCTTGCGCTTGAGGAACTGGGGCAAGACGGCCTCGCGCACGTAGCGCTCGCGCACCACGTTGGTCCACTGGATGACGATGGCCGCCAGCACCACGGTGGTGACCATGTAAGCCGCCCACGTCCAGCGCATGCGCCACAGCCCGGCGAACATGCCCACAAAGACCAGCACCCAGATACCGCTGGCCAGCAGCACCGTGCGGGGGCCCCAGCGCACGAGCAGGTTGTCGATGCGTCCCATCCCATCCTCCTGTTGTGTGTTGTTTTGTGCGCGCATGGTGCCATGCCTGCACGCGCGCCGGGAGAAGAATTTGAGGGGTGTGGCGAGGATACCGAATGCTATTGAATTGATAGCTTCTGGCGCTTGATGGACAAGCGGTAGAGGCTTTTTGCAATGCCAGCGATGGTGCTCTTTGCTGCAGGCCGCAAAGAAGGTCTGGCGCAGCGTAGCGCTGTGTCACCACCTGCGGTCAAAAAAACAACCACCGTTCACGCTGAGCTTGTCGAAGCGCCGCGTGAGGCTTCGACAAGCTCAGCCCGAACGGTTTGGTTGAATCGGCCATGTTCGGGACCCGCATCAGCGGACATTGCTGCTCTTGCTCGTTGCGGCGCGTACCGCTTCAGTAAAGACGCCAGTAAGAGGGCGCGCAGCGCCTCAGGGGGGGCTACCTCTTTTTGCTACCGAAGATGCCGCCCAGCACGCCGCGCAGGATCTCCTTGCCCAAAGTGGTGCCCATGGTGCGCACGGCCGACTTGGCCATGGTCTGCGCCAGGCCGTCCTTGCGCCCGCCGCGCGGGCCGGTGGTTCCGAAAAACAGATCGTTGAGAAAGCCGCCCTCCTGCGCGCCGCCTGGCGCCGTGCCCATCGGGGTGCCGCCGGGCGTGCGGGCAGCAGGCGTGCCTGCCGGTGCCGCGGGGGCGCTGTCCGCGCGGCCCTTGAGCTTTTCGTAGGCGGACTCGCGGTCCACGACTTTTTCGTACACGCCCGCCACCAGTGACCCGGCCACCAGCGCCTGGCGTTGCTGTGGGGTGATGGGGCCAAGCTGGCTGCCTGGGGGCAGCACAAACACGCGTTCGGTCACGCTGGGGCGGCCTTTGGCGTCCAGGAAGCTGATCAACGCCTCGCCCACGGCCAGTTCAGTGATGGCAGTTTCGATGTCCAAGCCCGGCTTTTGCCGCATGGTGGTGGCCGTGGCTTTGACGGCCTTCTGGTCGCGGGGGGTGAAGGCGCGCAGCGCGTGCTGGACGCGGTTGCCCAGCTGGGCGAGCACGCTGTCGGGGATGTCGAGCGGGTTCTGCGTGACGAAATACACGCCCACGCCCTTGGAGCGCACCAGGCGCACCACCAGCTCGATGCGTTCGACAAGCACCTTGGGCGCTTCGTTGAACAAGAGGTGGGCCTCGTCAAAGAAGAACACCAGCTTGGGCTGGTCGGGGTCGCCGATTTCAGGCAGTTGCTCGAACAGTTCAGACAGCATCCACAAGAGGAAGGTGGCGTACAGGCGCGGCGAATTCATCAGCTTGTCGGCCGCCAGGATGTTGACCACGCCGTGGCCATCCACCGTCTGCATGAAGTCGTTGATGTTGAGCATCGGCTCGCCAAAGAATTCGCTGCCGCCCTGCTGCTCGATCTGCAAAAGGCCACGCTGGATGGCGCCCACGCTGGCGGCGCTCACGTTGCCGTATTCGGTGGTGAACTCCTTGGCGTTGTCGCCCACGTACTGCAGCATGGCGCGCAGGTCCTTCAAGTCCAGCAGCAGCATGCCGTTGTCGTCGGCGATCTTGAACACCAGGTTGAGCACGCCAAGCTGGGTCTCGTTCAGGTTGAGCATGCGGCCCAGCAGCAGCGGGCCCATGTCCGACACCGTGGCGCGCACGGGGTGGCCTTGCTGGCCGAACACGTCCCACAGCGTGGTGGGGCAGGCGAGCGGTGTAGGCAGGTCCAGACCTCGCTCTTTCAGCACGGCGGCCAGCTTGTCGCCGATCTTGCCGGGCTGGCTCGCACCGGTGAGGTCGCCCTTCACGTCGGCCATGAACACCGGCACGCCAATGCGCGAGAAGTTCTCGGCCAGGGTCTGCAGTGTCACGGTCTTGCCGGTACCGGTGGCCCCGGTGATGAGCCCGTGGCGGTTGGCCAGGCCGGGCAGCAGGTGGCATTCAGTCGTGTCGTGCTTGGCAATGAGCAGGGGTTCGGCCATGTCGGGTTTCCTCGGGGGAGCGGGGCGGCAAAAGTAAAATCGGCGGATGACGGGTTCGGCCCAGGGGCGACAGAGGTGAAACGGGGGGATTTCGCACCACCGCGATGCGCAAACCTCACCACGGCACGCGCTTTCCGCCACGAGTTGCAACACAGCCGTGGCGCAAAAGACACGGTTTACTGCCGCGCCGGACCGAACCAGCATGGCTAGATTAAATCAATACAAAAGGACTTCCCGTGGCAGGACACAGCAAATGGGCGAATATCCAGCACCGCAAAGGGCGGCAGGATGAAAAGCGCGGCAAGATCTGGACCCGCATCATTCGCGAAATCACCGTCGCTGCCCGTTCCGGCGGCGGCGACCTGTCTGCCAACCCCCGCCTGCGCCTGGCGGTGGACAAGGCCAAGGCGGCCAACATGCCCGCCGACCGCATCAAGTACAACATCGACAAGGCCACCGGCAACGCTGAGGGCTTGACCTACGAAGAAATCCGCTATGAGGGCTACGGCATCGGCGGCGTGGCCATCATGATCGACACCATGACTGACAACCGCGTGCGCACCGTGGCCGAAGTGCGCCACGCCTTCAGCAAGCACGGTGGCAGCATGGGGACCGAGGGTTCGGTGGTGTTTCAGTTCAAGCACTGCGGTCAGCTCATCTTTGCCCCCGGCACCAGCGAAGACAAGGTGATGGAGGTGGCGCTGGAGGCCGGCGCCGAAGACGTCGTTACCGGCGAAGACGGTGCCATCGAAGTGCTGACGAGCCCAGCTGATTTCGAAGCGGTCAAGGATGCGCTGCAGGCCGCGGGTCTGGTGCCCGAGGTGGCCGAGGTCACGATGCGTGCGGAGAACACCATCGAGCTGGAAGGCGACGACGCTGCGCGCATGCAAAAACTGCTGGACGTGCTGGAAGATCTGGACGACGCTCAAGAGGTCTATCACAACGCGGCGTTGTGAGATCACCCCCTGAGGCGCTGCGCGCCTTCCCCCTCTCTCGCTGCGCGGGAGGGGGGACGCACCCGGTGGCCTGGAGAAGCCAGTTCCACGGGTGCACTGGCGAGGGGGCCGCGACGGTTGCTGGCGCTCATGGCCCGGCGCAAAGAATGTTGAATAACTGCGATTGAGATGTTTTCCCGAACCCCTGTGTGCCGCTCTGCGCCGCGCCAGGAGTTCACAAAGGTCCCTATGAAAGTACTTGTGATTGGTGGCGGCGGCCGTGAACACGCAATGGCCTGGAAGCTGGCCGAGTCTCCCAAGGTCACCAAGGTGTTTGTAGCGCCCGGCAATGGCGGCACGGCGCTCAACTCCAAGCTCGAAAACGTGGCCATCACCGACGTGCAGGCGCTGCGGGTGTGGGCGCAGGAGCAGAAGATCGCCCTCACGGTGGTCGGCCCCGAGGCGCCTCTGGCTGCCGGCATCGTGGATGAATTCCGCGCGCACGGCCTGCGCATTTTTGGCCCCACGCAGGCCGCGGCACAACTGGAAAGCTCGAAGGCCTTTTCCAAGGCCTTCATGCGCCGTCACGGCATCCCCACCGCGGACTACGACACCTTTACCGACCCAGTGGCTGCCCACGCCTTTGTGGACCGCCTGGGTGCGCCCATCGTCATCAAGGCCGACGGCCTGGCCGCAGGCAAGGGCGTGGTCGTGGCCATGACGCTGAAGGAAGCGCATGACGCCGTCGACTTCATGCTGGTGGACAACAAGTACGGCGTGACGCACAACGAAGGTGGTGCGCGCGTGGTGATCGAGGAGTTCCTCGAAGGCGAGGAAGCGTCCTTCATCGTGCTGTGCGACGGCAAGAACGTGCTGGCGCTGGCCACGAGCCAGGACCACAAGCGCCTCAAAGACGGCGACGAAGGCCCCAATACGGGCGGCATGGGTGCTTACTCGCCCGCGCCGGTGGTCACGGCCGACGTACACGCCCGCGCCATGCGCGAGATCATCCTGCCCACGATCCGTGGCATGGAAAAAGACGGCATCCCTTACACCGGCTTCCTGTATGCCGGCTTGATGATCGACGCCAAGGGCCACCCCAAGACGCTCGAATTCAACTGCCGCATGGGCGACCCCGAGACCCAGCCCATCTTGATGCGCCTGAAAAGCGATTTCAGCGATGTGATGGCCGCAGCGGCCGACGGCAAGCTCGACCAGATGGAACTGCAGTGGGACCGCCGCACCGCGCTGGGCGTAGTGATGGCCGCCCATGGCTATCCCGAAACTCCGCGCAAAGGCGATGCGATCACCGGCCTGCCGCAGGATGCGGACGATGCCGTGGTGTTCCACGCCGGTACGCAGCTCAAGGACGGTGTAGTCAGCGTGACGGGTGGCCGCGTGTTGTGCGTGACGGTGCTGGCCGACAGCGTCAAGCAGGCGCAGCTGCGGGCGTACGACGTGGCGCGCGGCATTCAGTTTGATGGCGCCCAGTACCGCCGCGACATTGGCTTCAGGGCTGTCAAATAGCTCCCCCTGAGTCGCCTTCGGCGCCTTTCCCCTCTCTCGCCTCGCTGCGCGAAGCGTGAGGGGGACGCCCCCAGCGCGGCGGGGCGGCCCTTGCGCGGGGGGCACTGGTCCTGGCAGCGCCAGTTTTATGGACCGCGAGTGGTGCGTGCGCAATAGATTACTGAAATGCAACAACAACCTGGACTGAACCCGGCCACCATGGCAACCGTACGCGACTATCTGCAGGGCCTGCAGGCCCGCATTACCGGTGCGCTCGAAGCCGTGGAAGGCGAGAGTGGTGCGCGTTTTGTAGCCGACGCCTGGAGCAAGGCCCCAGGCGAGCCTCTGCAAGGCGACGGCATCACCAAGATCCTGGAAAACGGCCGCGTGTTCGAGCGCGCCGGCTGCGGCTTCAGCCACGTGCGGGGGCCGCAGTTGCCGCCTTCGGCCACGCAGCACCGGCCTGAGCTGGCTGGCGCGCCGTTCGAGGCGATGGGTGTATCGCTGGTGTTTCACCCTCGGAACCCGTATGTGCCCACGGTGCACATGAACGTCCGCATGATCGCGGCAGGCCACCCCGGCCAGGCGCCCACCTGCTGGTTTGGCGGCGGCATGGACCTCACGCCGTACTACGGCTTCGAGGACGACGCGGTGCACTTTCACCGCACCTGCCGCGACGCGCTGGCCCCCTTTGGTGACGACAAATACCCCCGCTTCAAGCAGTGGTGCGACGAGTATTTTTTCCTCAAGCACCGCAGCGAGCAGCGCGGCGTGGGTGGCGTGTTCTACGACGACTTCTCGGAACTGGGCTTTGAGCAGAGCCTTGCGATGACGCAGTCGGTGGGCGACGCCTTCCTGGCGGCCTACCTGCCCATCGTCGAGCGCCGCCAGCACATGCCATTCGGCGAGCGCGAGCGCGGCTTCCAGCTCTACCGCCGCGGCCGGTATGTTGAGTTCAACCTGGTCTGGGACCGGGGCACGCACTTTGGCTTGCAGTCGGGTGGGCGCACCGAATCCATTTTGTTGTCGATGCCGCCGCTGGTAGCGTGGTCATACCAGCGCTCAGAGGCTCCTGGCTCACCCGAAGCGGAGCTTGCCCAGCGCTTTCTGGTGCGGCGCGACTGGCTGGGCAGCGCGGCGCAAGCCGCGACCTGATGCACCGGGATGATGGCGCCAGAAGGTAGAAAAAGCTTGAAAGCTATAATTTCAATAGCTGTACGCGCTTTTCACATGAGCGCCAGAGGCCAAAAACACCTCAAACTGCCGCGGCGCCCCAGCGCGACGCCAGCGCAACACCCAAGGCGCAGCCCTACTGGCTGCGCGCTGCGTTGCACGCTATATTGAATCCATTTCCCTCTCTATTCACGACCTGATGACCACCTCCACCAAATCGGAAACCGCCGCCAAAAAAGACGTTACCAAGCTCCAGCGCGCCATCGTCGATGGGCTGGAGGACGTCAAGGCGCAAGACATCCAGGTTTTCAATACCGAGCACCTCTCGCCGCTGTTTGAACGGGTGATCGTGGCATCGGGGACTTCCAACCGCCAGACCAAGGCCCTCGCCGCCAGCGTGCGCGATGCGGTCAAGGAAGCCGGCTTCAACAAGCCGCGCATCGAAGGCGAAGACAACGGCGAATGGATCATCGTGGACTGCGGCGCCGCTGTGGCGCACATCATGCAGCCCGCCATCCGCCAGTATTACCGCCTGGAAGAGCTGTGGGGCGAAATGCCCGTGCGCCTGAAGCTGGGCGCTGCCAAGCCCCTCTCGACCGCTGCCGCTGACCTGGCCGAAAAGAAATCGGCCCAGAAGGCCGCCAAGTCGGGCGCCAAGGCCGCAGCAAAGACGCCGGCCAAGAAGTCGCCAGCCCCCACGGTGGCAGCCCGCTCCGGCAAGGCCACGGTGAAAGCCGTGGCCAAGACCGCAGCCAAGACGGCCGCAGCCGCACCGGCCAAATCGGCCGGCGCCAAGCCCGCGTCGAAGCCCGCCGCCAAAACCAGCGCGAGCAAACCAGCGGCCCGCACAGACAACAGGGCCGGCAGCAAGCCAGCCAGCAAACCGGCGACGAAGCCTGCCAGCAAGGCCGGCGGCAGCACCGCAGCACCCGCCAAGAAGCCCGCCAGCCCCAAGTCGACGCCCATCAAGACGGTGGTCGTCAAGCCCGGCGGCGCAAAGAAGCCTGCAGCCAAGAAGTCGTCGCCCGCAGCCAAGGCACCCGCCCGCGGCGAAGGCCGGCCAGCGTCCCGCACGTCTGCCTCTGGCGCGGCCAAGCCCGCTGCCAAGAAGGCGCCTGGCCGCAAGCGCTGATCGGGCGCCGCACTGTCGTGCGCCACGCGCACGCATCGGTCACCATCTGGTCCACCACGCACCCAGGCTGAGATTCCATGAAGCTGCTGATCGTGGCGGTAGGCCAGCGTGTGCCCGACTGGGCGCAAACCGCCTACGACGACTACGCCAAGCGTTTCCCGCCTGAGCTCAAGGTCGAGCTCAAGGCCGTCAAGACCGAGCCCCGTGGCTCGAAGACGCTGGAAACGCTCTACGCCGCTGAGCGTGATCGCATTGAGGCCGCCATCCCGCGCGGCACGCGGGTGGTGGCCCTTGACGAGCGCGGCACCAACCTCACCACCAAAGCGCTGGCCGAGCGGCTCAAAGGCTGGCAACTGAGCGGGGACGATGTGGCGCTGGTCATCGGTGGCCCTGACGGGCTTGACCCTGCCTTTCGCCAGGCCGCGCACGAGCGCATCCGCCTGTCAGATCTGACCTTGCCCCACGCCATGGTGCGCGTGCTGCTGATCGAGCAGCTCTACCGCGCCTGGTCAGTGAACGCTGGCCACCCGTACCACCGCGAGTGAGCGCACCGAGCCGGCGCATGGCCTAGGGGGCGTTTGCTATTATTTTGGTAGCTATAAGCCCTTGCTGAATAAGCGCTGAGGCCGGTTTTTAATCAAATCTGTTCATGCCTGACTTCATCTACCTCGCCTCCCAAAGCCCGCGCCGCCGACAGCTGCTTGAACAACTGGGCGTGCGGCACGAACTGCTGCTGCCCAATGTCGACGGCGATGAGGTCGAAGACACCGAAGCCATCGAGGTCGTGCTGCCCGGCGAGGCCCCGACCGCCTACGTTGAACGGGTGACCGGCCTCAAGCTCGACGCCGCCGTGGCGCGGCGCGCGCGGCGCCAGCTGCCCGATGCGCCCATCCTTTGTTCGGACACCACCGTTGCGCTGGGCCGCACCATCTACGGCAAGCCGGACGACGCCGCGCACGCCGCGCGCATGCTGTCCGAACTGGCCGGACACGAGCACCGCGTGCTCACCGCCGTGGCGCTGCAGGTGGGCGCCAAGCGGCTCACGGGCCTGTCCGTCTCGCGCGTGACCTTTGCCGCGATGACGCCCGCACAGATCGATGCCTACGTGGCCACGGGCGAGCCGCTGGGCAAGGCCGGCGCCTACGGCATCCAGGGCCGCGCGGCCGCCCATGTAGAACACCTCGCAGGGAGTTATTCGGGCATCATGGGGTTGCCCATGTACGAGACGGCGCAACTGCTGCGCGCAGCGGGTTTTGCCGTCTAGGGCGCTTTCGAGTTCACGACACGCATCCATCTGTTCGTCCCCATCTTGTCGAAGCGTTTGCGCCGAGGCGCGCTGCGCCCGACAAGCGCCCATCAACGGATATGCGCTGTGGTGACCTGCGAAGTTTTCAGCCAGCGACGACGACAACCCAAGACAGCCACAACGCCATGCAACAAGACATTTTGATCAACTGGTCGCCGCAGGAGACGCGCGTGGCCATCGTGGAGCATGGCGCCGTGCAGGAGCTGCACATCGAGCGCACGCTGGAGCGTGGCCTGGTGGGCAACGTCTACCTGGGTAAGGTCTCGCGCGTGCTCCCGGGCATGCAGTCGGCCTTCATCGACATCGGGCTGGAGCGCGCGGCCTTTTTGCATGTGGCGGACGTGTGGCACCGCCAGCCCGATGGCGAGCCGCCCGCATTCGCGCGCAAGACCGAGCCGCAGATCCCCATTGAAAAGCAGGTGTTCGAGGGCCAGGCCCTCATGGTGCAGGTGATCAAGGACCCCATCGGCACCAAGGGCGCGCGCCTGTCCACGCAGATCAGCATCGCGGGCCGCCTCTTGGTGTTTTTGCCGCAGGACGACCATGTGGGCGTCTCGCAGAAGATCCCCGGCGCCGAGCGCGACGCGCTGCGTGCGCGCCTGCAGGCACTCGTGGGCGACAAATCCACAGGCGGTGGCGGCGGATTCATCCTGCGCACCAATGGCGAGGACTCCACCGACGATGAGCTGGCCGAAGACATCGCCTACCTGCGCAAGACCTGGGCCCGCATCAAGGAGGCATCGCTCAAGCTGCCTGTCATGTCGCTGCTGCACCAGGACCTCGATCTGCTGCAGCGCGTGCTGCGCGACCTGGTGGGCGACCACACGCAGACCATCCGCCTCGATTCGCTGGAGCAATTCCAGCGCCTGCGCGCGTTCGGGCAGGAGTTCATGCCCGCCGCTGCGCCCAAGCTGCAGCACTACAAAGGCGAGCGGCCGATCTTCGACCTGTACTCCATCGACGAAGAAGTCGCCAAGGCCCTGGGCCGGCGGGTCGATTTGAAATCAGGCGGCTACCTCATCGTGGACCAGACCGAGGCGCTCACGACCATCGACGTGAACACCGGCGGCTATGTGGGCGCCCGCAATTTTGACGACACCATTTTCAAGACCAACCTGGAGGCCGCGCAGGCCATAGCGCGCCAACTGCGCCTGCGCAACCTGGGCGGGATCATCATCGTGGACTTCATCGACATGGTGCGGGACGACCACCAGGATGCGGTGCTTACCGAATTCAGAAAACAACTCGCGCGCGACCGCGTGAAGACCATGGCCGGCGGTTTTTCGCAGCTGGGCTTGGTGGAAATGACACGCAAGCGCACCCGCGAATCCCTGGCCCACATGCTGTGCGAGCCCTGCGAGGCCTGCCAGGGCAAGGGCATCGTGAAGACTGCACGCAGCGTGTGTTACGACGTCCTGCGCGAGATCCTGCGCGAAGCCCGCCAGTTCAACCCGCGTGAGTTCCGCGTGGTGGCATCACCGCGGGTGGTGGAACTCTTCCTGGACGAAGAGAGCCAGCATCTGGCCGGGCTGTCGGACTTCATCGGCAAACCGATTTCTCTGCAATCGGAAAGCGCCATGGGGCAGGAGCAGTACGACATCGTGCTGTTGTAGCGCTCCCGCGCCCCCTTGCCCAGCGCATGGGGGCGTGATTCAGCTTTCGATCTGCATCGCCGGGCGCGCCTGCACCCGGGCCAGCCAGTCCTTCACATGCGGGTGGTCATTCACCGGCGCGCCCAGGTACACGCTGTAGCCCAGCACCGACCCCACCACCAGGTCCACCAGCGAATAGTCGGCGCCCAGCATCCAGGGCTGCTCGGCCAGCCGCGCGTCCAGCACCGCCAGCAAACTGTTCAGTCCGGCCGTGGCGGCCTGCGCATGCACGGCGCTGCGCAGCGATTCCTCACCCTGGGTCGCCACCTGCAGGCGCACCAGCACGGCGCCGTAGGTCACATACGACCAAGCACACCACGACAGGGCCTGCAGCGCCTCGGGCGTGCCCGCTGCGGGCCACAAACCGCGCTCGACGCCAAAGCGATGGCCCAGCCACAGGTGGATGGCCAGGGTCTCGAACATCGGGGCACCGTCCACGGTCAGGGTCGGGACCTTGCCGTTGGGATTGAGGGCCAGGTACTCGGGGCGGTGCTGCTCGCCGGCGCGGATGTCGACCTTCACGCGTTCGTGGGGCACGCCCAGCTCGGCAAGGGCGCAGGCGATGGGGCTGGCGCTGGACATGGGGTGCCAATAGAGAACGATGGACATGGAGAGCTCCTTAGGGCGGTTGTGGAAGAAAAGGTGGGTCCACTGTAGAAGCGATTGCGGACAGTTTCCGCCCTCAACGCGCAGTAGAGTGGAGCCATGCTGACTTCGTCCACCCGCCTTCTGCGCCTGCTCTCCCTGCTGCAAACCCGCAACCACTGGATGGGGCAGGAGCTGGCCGAGCGCCTGGAGGTGCACCCACGCACGCTGCGGCGCGATATCGACCGCCTGCGCCAGCTGGGCTACCCGGTGCACGCGAGCAGCGGTGTGGCGGGGGGTTATGCCTTTCGCGCAGGGCAGGCGCTGCCGCCCCTGCTGCTGGACGACGAGGAAGCGCTTGCCGTATCGATTGCCCTGCGCACCGCCACCGCCGGAGCAGTGGGCGGGATCGAAGAACCTGCACTGCGCGCGCTGGTCAAGCTGGAGCAGGCCATGCCCGCGCGGCTGCGGCAGCGGCTCGACGCACTGCGCTCGGCCATCGTGCCCATGGACCGGGTGGGGCCGGTGGTCGATGCATCACTGCTGGCCACGCTGGCGCTCGCCTGCCGCGACCAGCTGCGCCTTGGGTTCACGTACCAGGACATCCGCGGGCGCAGCGCCGAACGCTCCGTGGAGCCGCAGGGTGTGGTGCACACGGGTCTGCGCTGGTACCTGGTGGCGTGGGACCTTGCGCGCAATGACTGGCGCACCTTTCGCATTGATCGCATCGTCGGCCTGCCCACATTGGGCGCGCATTTCTCGCCGCGGGCCTCTCCCGAAGCGGGGGACCTCAAGGCCTTTGTCTCGCGCGCGGTGGCCGTGTCGCCCTACGACGAACAGGCGCGCATCGTGCTGCACGCACCCCATGCCGAGATGGCGCGGCGCATCCCACCCGCTGCGGGGCTGTTGACGCCCCTGGACGGCGGGCAGCGTTGCCAGCTGGAGTGTGGTGCGCATGCGCTGGACTCGCTCACGTACTGGCTGATGGCGCTCGATGTCGATTTCGACGTGCTGGCGCCGACATCGTTGAAGGACCGGTTGCGGGTGGCGGCCGAGCGGGCCATGCGGTGCACGGCCTAAGAACGTGTTCACGATCTCGCAGGGGTCGCGCAGCGGTCTTGGCGGATGGGATGCTAGGCGCGGGGCGCAGTGGATAGCCCGGCTATCCACAAGCGCCGCAACGCCGCAGACCGCCCGCCAAGACTACTGCCCGAAGGGTTGGAGCGAAATCGGGCCGGCCCGCTGCACGGTCCACCACGTTGACCCGCTGGTTGCGCACGCCGCTGCGGCGCCTTGGCCGGCATTGCGCCTGCAGCGCTGCTGGCAAGATCGTCCGCATTTCTGATTTGCAGAGGTGCGGCGATGTTGATCAATTGTGTTGTGTATGAAAACGGCACCAAGCGGGCTGATATTCCCGTCAGCGAGATCCTGGACCACATTGCCCTGCCCGGATGTTTTGTCTGGGTGGCCTTGCAAGACCCGACGCCCGAGGAGCTTGACAAGTTAAAGGGCGAATTCGGCCTGCACCCGCTCGCGGTAGAGGACGCCCACCATGGTCACCAGCGGCCCAAGGTCGAGGAGTACGGCGACTCGCTGTTTGCGGTCATGCACCTGATCGAAGTCAGCGGCGAGGCGGCTGGCTTGACGCTTGGGGAGCTCAATGTGTTTGTGGGCGAGAACTACGTGGTCTCGGTGCGCAACCGCAGCGAGCATGGTTTCGTGGATGTGCGCGAGCGTTGCGAGCGCGAGCCGGAGTTGCTGCGCAACGGGCCCGGTTTTGTGCTCTATGCACTCATGGACGCGGTGGTGGACCGCTACTTTCCCGTCATCGACGCACTGGAGGTCGAGCTGGAAACCATCGAGCAGCAGATATTTACGCAGCGGGCCGGGCGCGCCAGCATCAAGCGGTTGTATGAGCTCAAGCAGCGGCTCACGGTGCTTAGGCACGCGGTCGCGCCGCTGCTCGAGGGTGCGTCCAAGCTGCACGGCGGGCGCGTGCCGCAGATCTGCACGGGGTCGCAGGATTATTTCCGCGACGTGGTCGACCACTTGGCCCGCATCAATACCTCTATCGACTCCATCCGCGACACCATCGGCACGGCGATCCACGTCAACCTGTCCATGGTCACGATTGAGGACGGCGAGGTCGTCAAGCGCTTGGCTGCATGGGCCAGCCTGTTTGCGGTGTGCACCGCGTTTGCGGGCATATGGGGCATGAACTTTGAGCACATGCCCGAATTGAAATGGCGCTACGGCTATGCGATGGCGCTCACGCTCATCGCCTGCACCTGCGGCTTTCTGTACTTTCGCTTTCGCAAGGCGGGTTGGCTCTAGGGCCGCGCTGCGGCCCCTGCTGACGTCCCTCTGCGAGCCATTCACGCTGCCCGCGCCGCCTGCATTACACGGCCCGGCCAAGGGTGAACGGCCATGATGAGCCTTGAAGTGCTGTATGGCTTCGGCGCCATCGTGGCCATCGGTTTGCTGGCCTATCTGGTGTTTGCGCTGATCTGCGCCGAGGAGTTCTGACATGGACACCTCTGCCTGGACCCTGCTTGGGGTTTTTCTGATCGTGCTCGGCGTGCTGGCATGGCCGCTGGGCCGCTGGCTGGCCGCCGTGTGCGATGGGCAACTACCGCGATGGATGCATGCGGTGGAAAAGCCGCTGTACCGGCTCGCCGCGGTCGCGCCCGAGCGATCAATGCATTGGCGCACCTACGCACTGGCGCTGCTGGCCTTCAATGCCATCGGCGCGTTGGTGGTGTATGGGCTGCAGCGCCTGCAGCATTTGCTTCCGCTCAACCCACAGGGCATGGGTGCCGTGTCGGGAGATTCCTCGTTCAACACTGCGGTCAGCTTTGTCACCAACACCAACTGGCAGGGCTATGTGGGCGAGGCGACGATGAGCTATCTCACGCAGATGCTGGGTTTGGCGGTACAGAATTTCTTCTCGGCCGCCACGGGCATTGCGGTGGCTTTTGCGCTGGCCCGGGGCTTTGCCGCGCGGCGCACCGATGGCCAGGGCCATGTGGGTAACTTCTGGGCCGACGTGACGCGCATCACCGCCTGGGTGCTGGTGCCGATTTCGCTGGTGGTTGCCATCGTGCTGGTCGGGCAGGGCGTCATCCAGAATTTTGACGCGTACACGGACGTGGCAACGCTGGAGCAAACGGCCTACGAAGTGCCCAAGCTCGACGCAGCGGGCCAGCCGGTGCAAGGCGCAGACGGTGCCCCGGTGATGGAGGCCAAGGTAAGCAACACACAGACGCTTGCCATGGGCCCCGTTGCCTCGCAGGAGGCCATCAAGATGGTCGGCACCAACGGTGGCGGATTCTTCAACGCCAACTCCGCCCATCCGTATGAGAACCCGACCGCGCTGGCCAACTTTGTGCAGATGCTGGCGATCTTTCTCATCCCTGCCGCGTTGTGTTTTGCATTCGGCCGGGCGGTGGGTGACCAGCGCCAGGGTTATGCGCTGTTGGCGGCCATGACTGTGATGTTTGCCGTGGCGGTAGTGGCCGTGGTGGCGGCTGAACAGGCCGGCAACCCGCAGTGGTCGGCCTTGGGCGTGGACCAGGCTGCCAGCGCCCTGCAGTCGGGCGGCAACATGGAAGGCAAGGAGGTGCGGTTTGGCATCACCGCGTCTGCGTTGTTTGCGGCGGTGACCACTGCAGCATCGTGCGGCGCCGTGAATGCGATGCACGACTCCTTCACCCCCTTGGGCGGCATGGTGCCCCTGGTGCTCATGCAACTGGGCGAGGTGGTGTTTGGCGGCGTGGGTTCGGGTCTGTACGGCATGCTGGTGTTCGCCATCCTCGCGGTGTTCATGGCGGGTCTCATGATCGGCCGCACGCCGGAGTACCTGGGCAAGAAGATAGAGGTGCGCGAGATCAAGCTCACCTCAGCCGCCATCCTGGTCACCCCCCTTCTGGTGTTGGTGGGCACAGCCATTGCCGTGAGCGTAGACGCGGGCAGGGCGGGCATTGCCAACCCGGGGGCGCATGGGTTCTCGGAAATCCTCTACGCCCTCACGTCCGCCGCCAACAACAACGGCAGCGCCTTTGCGGGCCTGTCGGCCAACACGCCGTTTTACAACGTGCTGCTGGCAGTGGCGATGTGGTTCGGCCGCTTTGGGGTGATCGTGCCCGTGCTGGCCATCGCCGGATCGCTGGCTGCAAAAAAGCGCCTGCCGGTCACGGCGGGCACCATGCCCACGCATGGGCCGCTGTTTGTCACGCTGCTGGTGGGGACGGTGCTTTTGGTGGGGCTCCTCAACTACGTGCCCTCCCTGGCCCTGGGGCCGATGGTGGAGCACCTAGTGCTCTGGGCTCAATAAGGTTTGGCCATGATCAAGAAAAATTCTTCTTCCATCTCGCTGCTGGATGCGGCCTTGGTGCGGACAGCGCTCTGGGGCGCATTTGCCAAGCTGAGTCCCCTGGTGCAGTGGCGCAACCCGGTGATGTTCATCGTGTACATCGGCAGCATCTTCACCACGCTGCTGTGGCTGCATGCGCTCAGTGCGCCGCAGGACGCCAGCATGCGCCCGGCCTTCGTGCTGGCCATCACAGTGTGGTTGTGGTTTACCGTGCTGTTCGCGAATTTTGCCGAGGCATTGGCCGAGGGCCGCAGCAAGGCGCAGGCGGCATCGCTGCGCGGGCTGCGCCGCGAGACCTGGGCCAAGAAGCTCAAGGAGCCAGTCCACGGCGCTCCCTTCTTGCCAGAGCAGGCCACCAACCTGCGTCGTGGAGACGTGGTGCTGGTGGAGGCGGGCGACGTCATCCCGCTGGACGGCGAGGTGATCGAGGGCGTGGCCTCGGTCGATGAGAGCGCCATCACCGGCGAATCCGCCCCCGTGGTGCGGGAATCGGGCGGTGACTTTTCGGCCGTGACCGGTGGGACCCGCGTGTTGTCCGACTGGCTGGTCGTGCGGATTTCGGTGAACCCCGGCGAGTCGTTCCTCGACCGAATGATCGGCATGGTCGAGGCGGCCAAGCGCCAGAAGACACCCAACGAGGTTGCGCTGACCATCTTGCTGGTCGCGCTGACCATCGTGTTCCTGGTCGTCACCGTGACCTTGCTGCCGTTTTCGATCTTCAGCGTGCAAGCCTCTGGCGCGGGCACGGTGGTCTCGCTGACGGCGCTGGTGGCGCTGCTGGTGTGTTTGATCCCTACCACCATTGGCGGGCTGTTGTCCGCCGTGGGCGTGGCGGGCATGAGCCGCATGATGCAGGCCAATGTGATCGCCACCTCGGGCCGGGCTGTGGAGGCTGCGGGCGATGTGGATGTGCTGCTGCTGGACAAGACCGGCACCATTACCCATGGCAACCGGCAGGCCAGCGCGTTTTTGCCGGCACCGGGTGTGACGAAGGAACGCCTGGCCCGTGCCGCCTTGCTGGCATCGCTGGCGGACGAAACGCCCGAAGGGCGCAGCATTGTCGAGCTGGCCCGCCGCGCTGGTGTCGACGGCCAGAACGCAGAGGGCGTGAAACTGGTGCCGTTTACTGCGCAGACCCGCATGAGCGGCGTGGATTTGCCGGCCGGCGATGGCCAACCAGAGTCGGCCGGCGTCGCGCTGCGCAAGGGTGCAGTGACAGCACTGGCACGCTACGTCGAATCCCTGGGCGGCAAGATGCCGCAGGACGTGTTGAACGCGGCCGACCAGGTGGCCTACCGTGGCAGCACGCCGCTGGCAGTGGCAGAAGGCGCCCATGTTCTGGGCGTGGTCGAGCTCAAGGACGTCGTGAAAACGGGGATCAAGGAGCGCTTCACAGAACTGCGCCGCATGGGCATCAATACGGTGATGATCACGGGCGACAACAAGCTCACTGCGGCCGCAATCGCCGCCGAGGCCGGGGTCGACGATTTCCTGGCTGAGGCAACGCCGGAGGACAAGCTCGCGCTCATCCGCAAGTACCAGTCCGAGGGCCGGCTGGTGGCGATGACCGGCGACGGCACCAACGACGCGCCCGCCCTGGCACAGGCCGACGTGGCGGTGGCGATGGGCAGCGGAACGCAGGCCGCCAAGGAGGCAGGCAACATGGTCGACCTGGATTCAAACCCGACCAAGCTGCTGGAAGTGGTCGAGACCGGCAAGGCCCTGCTCATGACGCGCGGCTCGCTGACCACGTTCTCCATTGCGAACGACGTGGCCAAGTACTTCGCCATCGTGCCGGCGATTTTTGTGTCGACCTACCCGCAGCTCTCGGCGCTCAACGTCATGCACCTTGCAAGCCCATCGTCCGCCATCCTGTCGGCCGTGATCTTCAACGCGTTGGTGATCGTGTTTTTGATCCCGCTGGCCTTGCGGGGCGTGCGGTATCGTCCCGTGGGCGCGGCTGCGCTGCTGCGGCGGAACCTGGCGATCTATGGCTTGGGAGGGCTGGTGGTGCCGTTCGTGGGCATCAAGCTGATTGACTGGATACTGGTGGCCGTAGGGCTGACTTGAGGAAAATCTGATGAAAAACATTCTTCGCCCCGCGCTGGTTTTGTTTGCCGTGCTGAGCGCGCTCACTGGCCTTCTCTACCCGCTGGCCGTCACGGGTGCAGCGCAAGCCGTGTTTCCCCACGAGGCTGCCGGCAGCCTGGTACAGCGCCAAGGCAAGACCGTCGGGTCTGCGCTGATCGGTCAGAACTTTGCGGAGCCCGGGCACTTCCGGGGCCGCCCTTCGGCCACGGCGCCCATGCCGCACAACGCGGCTGCCTCAGGGGGCTCCAACCAGGGGCCCCTCAACCCCGCGCTGGCCGACGCGGTAAAGACCCGTGTCGCGGCCTTGCGCGAGGCTGACCCCACCAACACCGCGCCGGTGCCGGTGGATCTGGTGACGGCTTCTGCCAGTGGGCTTGACCCGCACATCAGCGCCGCCGCCGCGCAGTACCAGGCGGCGCGTGTGGCACGGGCCCGCCACTTGCCGCTCGAGCGCGTGAGTGCCCTTGTGGCTCAGCACACGGAGCAACCCCTGTGGGGCCTGCTGGGCGAGCCGCGGGTGAACGTGCTGGCGCTGAACCTGGCTCTGGACGATGCGCGCTAGGAAGCCTCGTCAGCCATCACCGCAGGCGGCACATGGCTGAAATCCCGCGCCCCGACCCCGACGCGCTGATCGCGCAGCTGCGTGCCGAAGAAGCGCAGACCTGCCGGGGCAAGCTGCGCATCTACTTCGGCGCCAACGCGGGGGTGGGCAAGACCTGGTCCATGCTCAGCGCTGCGCAGCAGGAGCGCCGCGCCGGCCGCGACGTCCTGATCGGCGTGGTGGAAACCCATGGCCGGGCGGAGACGGCGGCGTTGCTGGGTGGCCTGGAGGCGCTGCCGCTTAGGCGGGTGGAGTATCGGGGCCGGCATCTGAACGAGTTCGACCTTGACGCCGCGCTGGCGCGCAAGCCGGCGGTGCTGCTAGTGGACGAGCTTGCGCATTCCAACGTGCAGGGCTCGCGCCATGCCAAGCGTTGGCAGGATGTGCAGGAGCTTCTGGCCGCGGGCATCGACGTATGGACGGCGCTCAACGTGCAGCACCTGGAGAGCCTGAACGGCACCGTGGGTGCGATCACCGGCATCCGCGTGCACGAAACAGTGCCTGACACGGTACTGGACGACGCGGACGAAGTGGTGCTGGTCGATGCCACGCCAGACGAGTTGATCGCGCGGCTGGGCGCGGGCAAGGTCTATGTACCGCAGCAGGCCGAGCGCGCCGCCCAGAGCTTTTTTCGCAAGGGCAACCTGATCGCGCTGCGCGAGATTGCGCTGCGGCGCACCGCCGAGCATGTGGAGGACGAAGTGCGGGGCTGGCGGGTGGAGCAATCGGGCAGCTCGGGCGCGCGCGTGGCCGCGGCCTGGAACACCTCGGGCAGCATCCTCGCCTGCGTGGGCCCGCACGAGGACGCAGCGCAGACCGTGCGCACGGCCGCCCGTCTTGCGGGCCAGCTCAACGTGAAGTGGCACGCGGCGTACGTGGAGACACCGCGCCTGCAGCGGCTCCATGCCGCGCAGCGGGACAAGATCCTGGCGGTGCTCCAACTGGCGCAAGAGCTGGGCGCCGAGACGGCGGTGCTGACCGGCGACAGCGTAGCCCCCGCGCTGGCCGCCAAGGCCCTGCACCTTAACTGCGCCACGCTGGTGCTGGGGCGGCCTGCCGCGCAGGTTTGGTGGCGGCGGTGGCTGTCGGCCCAGGGCGTGGCGCGCCAGCTGGCTGCACTGGCGCCATCGCTTGACATCGTGGAGGCCGCGCACGCGGGCAGCTCTCGGCGCCTGCCCCAAGCGCTGTGGGCCCACAGCGCCGGACCGGACGCCCGCGAGGCTGACGAGGACAACGCTGGCCGCGAGCGCTGGCTGGGATTTCTGTGGGCGCTTGTCGCCAGCATCGCGGTCACGCTGCTGGCGACGCCGCTGCACGGGCTGCTGGAGCTGACCAATATCGTCATGCTGTACCTGGTGGGCGTGGTGGCCGTGGCCATGCGGTTCGGCCGGGTGCCGGCGGCCATGGCGGCGCTGCTCAACGTGCTTGCGTTCGACTTTTTCTTTGTGTCGCCGCGCCTGTCGTTCGCGGTGGGCGATGTGCAATACGTGGTCACCTTTGCCGTGATGCTGGGCGTGGGGCTGCTGGTGGGGCAGCTCACGGCGGGGCTGCGCTTTGCTGCGGGCGTGTCGATCAGCCGGGAGCGCCGGGCGCAGTCGCTGTTCGAGTTGGCGCGCGAGTTGTCTGCGGCGCTGGAGACCCGCCAGGTCACCGAGATCGGTGCTGCGGCGGTGCAGGGCCACTTTGGTGGCCGCGCGGTGGTGGTGGCGCTGGATGCCTCGGACCGCCTGCATTACCCCGATGACCTGCCACCAGGTTTCGACAAAAGCGTGGCCGACTGGACCCTGCGGCAGGGCCAGAGTGCGGGCCTTGCCACCAGCACCCTGGCTGCCCAAACTTGGCGCTATGTGCCGCTGAAGGCGCCGATGCGCGTGCGTGGCGTGCTGGCGCTGGAGCCTGCCCACCCCCGGTGGCTGTTGATACCGGAACAGGCCCAGCAGCTGGAGACCCTCGCGCGGCAGATCGCCATTGCGCTGGAACGGGTGCACTACGTCGACATCGCGCAAAAAGCGGTGGTGGACATGGAATCCGAGCGGCTGCGCAACGCCTTGCTGGGCGCGGTGTCGCACGACGTGCGTACGCCGCTCACGGCCCTGATCACGCTGGCTGAATCGCTCAAGGGCGCGCCGGAACCCGAGCGCGAAGCCGCGGCCGAGGCCATCGTCCGCCAGGCGCACCAGCTCAACGCGCTGGTCAGCAACCTGCTGGACATGGCCCGGCTGGAGAGTGATGTGTCGGGCCAGAGTGTGACTTTGCGGCGCGACTGGCAGTCGGTGGAGGAGGTGGTGGGATCGTCCATTCGTGCTGCCAGGCCGGCGCTGGGCGACATGGCCGTGCGCACCGAGCTGCCTGCCGACCTGCCGCTGGTGGAGTTCGACCCGGTGCTCATCGAACGTGTGCTCGTGAACCTTTTGGAGAATGCAGCCAAATACGGTGCGGCGCCCATCGTCGTGAGGGCGTCGGCCACCGACAGCACGCTGGTGCTGAGCGTGCGGGACCATGGCCCGGGGCTTCCGGCGTCGGTGCGCGGCAAGGAGCACACGCTGTTTGAAAAATTCACGCGCGGTCAGGCTGAATCGGTGACGCCGGGCGTGGGGCTGGGTCTGGCGATCTGCAAGGCCGTGGTGCAGGCCCATGGCGGCACGATTTCTGCCACCAACGCCGAGGGGGGCGGTGCGGAGTTCACGGTGGTGCTGGCGCGGCGCGAGCCCCCCCCGGCCCCGGGTTGGGATGACATGGAGCAGGGCGTTAGCACCCCTTGAAGACGATGCAGATACGAACCGTGTTGGTGGTAGAGGACGAGCCCCAGATCCGGCGCTTTGTGCGCAGCGCGCTGGAGGCCGAGGGCTGGCAGGTGCACGAGGCAGGCACGCTGCGCGAGGGCCTGTCGGCCGCCGGTACGCGCCGGCCCGATTTGGTGGTGTTGGACCTGGGATTGCCCGATGGCGATGGCGTGGACCTGATCCGCGATGTGCGGGGCTGGTCGGCCGTGCCCATCATCGTGTTGTCTGCGCGGACCGATGAGGCGGACAAGATTGCGGCGTTGGATGCCGGTGCGGACGACTACCTCACCAAGCCCTTTGGCACGGGCGAGCTGCTGGCCCGCGTGCGCGCCAACCTGCGGCGGCCCCGCACTGCCACGGGCAATGGGCTCACGGCGGACGTGGTGGAGCCGCTTTTCCATTTTGGTGATGTCGAGCTGGACCGCAGCGCGCGCCTGGTGCGCAGGGCGGGGGCGGAGGTCCATCTCACGCCAACGGAGTACCGCATGCTGTGTGTGCTGGTGGCCAACGCAGGGCGCGTGATCACGCAAAAGCAGCTGCTGCGGGAGGTCTGGGGGCCGATGCGGTCCGACCAGGCGCACTATCTGCGCATCTACATGGGGCACTTGCGGCAAAAGCTGGAGGCCGACCCGGCGCAACCCAAACACCTGCTGACGGAGTCGGGGGTGGGGTACCGGCTGGCGGTGTAAACAAGCGCCACCCCACGTCGATTGCGAGGCGTAACATGCATTTGCTATACAAATAGTAGCTAAGAGTGCTTATGGAATAAGCGCTAGAGGCCGTTTTTTCAATATTTCAGTCCGGCGACCGAGCGCGGGGCTGTGAGCACCGCCAGCCGCATGCTGTTGAAATATTGCTGTCAGAGGTTGTGGTGGGGGGCGCCAGAGTTATTTCGCATGCATTTGGCGGGCAAACCGTCTTGCCGGTTGCCGTGCGGTGAGGCCCCGAGCAGTTACCTCAGCAGGGGCCATGCGCAGGACTCGTGCAAGTGCGATCATCAAAGGCTTCGGCCTCGCATCCGTCAGGCGCCCCAATCCATGGACGCGGATCCGTCGTCCGAATGGCTTCTGCCTCTAACCCTGTCACTATGCCGTTGCGCTAACGCGCAGCTGCGAGATCTCCACTTTTCTCGTGTCTTCGTTCCATGACCCAGGCAACCCCACCGCATTCCTCCGCGCCGGCCGCGCCCAGCACGCTTGACGCGTTTATTCCCTTGCTCTTCGTCGCGCTCTGGAGCACCGGCTTCATCGGCGCCAAGCTCGGGCTGCCCTATGTGGAGCCGCTCACCTTTTTGGCCCTGCGGTTTGCCATCGTCATCGTGCTGATGCTCGGAGTGGTGGCGTTGGTGCGCGCTCCGTGGCCTGCGTCGAGCAAGGCGTGGGTTCACATCGGCGCGTCGGGCCTCTTGGTGCACGGGGTGTACCTGGGCGGGGTGTTCATCGCCATCGGCCACGGGTTGCCGTCGGGCATCACGGCGCTGGTGGTGGGGCTGCAGCCGCTGTTGACGGCGCTGGTGGCGGGCGCCCTGCTGGGCGAGAAGGTGCGGCCCGCGCAGTGGGCGGGCCTGGCCTTGGGGTTTACCGGCGTGGCGCTGGTCGTGGCCGGCAAGGTGGCCACCGTGCCGGGCGGCGCGCTGGTGGGCATGCTGATGCCGGCGGTGGTGGCGCTGCTGGGCATCACGGCCGGCACGCTGTATCAAAAGCGCTTTTGCCCCGCGTTCGACCTGCGCACCGGCTCGGTCATCCAGTATTTGCCGTGTGTGGTGGCCATGGCCGTGCTGGCGTACGCGACGGAAACCATGGCCGTGCAGTGGAGCGGCGAGTTTCTCTTTGCACTGGGCTGGCTGGTGCTGGTGCTCTCCCTGGGCGCTGTCAGCTTGTTCAACCTGCTGATCCGCCGCGGCGGCGCAGTGAACGTGGCCAGCCTGTTCTACCTGACCCCGCCCATGACCGCGTTGGTGGCCTGGGCGGTGTTTGGCGAAACCCTCAGCGGCTGGGCGCTGGCGGGCATGGCGCTGGCGGCTGCGGGGGTGTGGCTGGCAAGGCAGACCGGCCGGTAATGGGGCCGGCGGTACGGGCACCTGCGGTGCTGTGCAGGTGTCTGCTATCTATTTGGTAGCTGGTAGCGACCGGTGGGAGCGCGGTACAGCCCTTTTATTGAAGGTACGGGCTTTTCAAGCGCCCGTGTCTACCGCCAGGATGCTCAGCGGCCCGGCGATGGACAGGCCGCTCAGGCCCGTGGAGGCGCTGAGCGCAGACACATGGCGATCCACCGTCCAGACCTCGACGTGCGCGTCGTTGATGCCGAACCGGCACGACACGGTGGCAAGGCGAAACTTGTCCTTGCGGGCAAACAACACGCCCGCTGGCCACCGGTGCCACAGCCAGCGCTTGCTGTAGAGCTCAATCTGCTTCCAGTCCGACACACGCCGGATGTTGTTGATGCAGAGCACTTGCTGCGCCAGCAGGCGGGCATCGGCGGCGGTCAGTGCGGCAGCTGTGGCGTCGAGCAGCGCCTTTTCAAACGGCAACAGCTTGTTGGCAGGGGTCGGCGCGACGATCCGCGGGGCCGAAAGATTCAGTGCAGCCACGGTCGGCGCCTTACAGCTTGCGCAGCCGCTCCAGCGCAGCTCGCAACGTCTCGTCCTTCTTTGCAAAACAAAAGCGCACCACGCGCTGGTCGAACCCATCGCCATAAAAGGCCGACAGGGGAATCGCCGCCACGCCCACTTCGCGGGTCAGCCACTGGCAGAAGTCGGACTCGTTCAAATCGCTCACGGCAGAGATGTCTACGCACTGGAAGTAGCTGCCGGTGCTGGGTAAGAGCTTCAGGCGCGAGCCGGCCAGGCCCGCGCGGAACAGGTCGCGCTTGGCCTGGTAGAACGCCGGCAGCTGCAGGTAGGGCGCAGGGTCTTGCAGGTAGGTGGCCAGGCCATGCTGCACGGGCGTGTTCACGGTGAAGACGTTGAACTGGTGCACCTTGCGGAATTCGGCGGTAAGGCCTGCGGGCGCCGCCACGGTGCCGACCTTCCAGCCGGTGACGTGAAAGGTCTTGCCAAAGCTGGAGACGATGAAGGCGCGCGCCGCCAAGCCCGGAAAACGTGCGGCGCTCTGGTGCTCGGCGCCGTCGAACACCATGTGCTCGTACACCTCGTCGCTGATGAGCAGGATGTTGGTGGGCGCGAGCAGGTCTTCGAGCTGGCGCATTTCCTCGGCCGTCCAGATGGTGGCGCTGGGGTTGTGCGGGCTGTTGATGAGGATGGCACGCGTGCGCGGCGTGATGGCCGCGCTGATCTTGGCGAAATCGGGGCGGAAGGTGCCGGGCGTGAGCGGCACCCGCACGGCCTTGCCACCGGCCAGCTCGATGTTGGGCACGTAGCTGTCGTAGCAGGGGTCGAGCACGATGACCTCTTCGCCAGGGTGCACGACGGCGAGGATGGCGGTGATGATGGCTTGCGTAGCCCCGGCCGTGATGGTGATTTCAGTGCCTGCGTCGTACCGGCGGCCGTGCAGCGCGGCGATCTTGCCGGCCACCGCTTCGCGCAGCGCCGGAATGCCCGGCATGGGCGGGTACTGGTTGTGGCCGGCCTGCATGGCCTGGGTCACCGCGTTCACCAGCTCGGATGCGCATTCAAAGTCAGGGAAACCTTGACCGAGGTTGACCGCGCCGTGCTCTGCGGCCAGGGCCGACATCACGGTGAAGATGGTGGTGCCTACCTGGGGCAGCTTGCTCTGGAAGTCGGGGGTGCGGGTGGTGGCGGTGGTCTGTGTCATGGCGCAGCGTCTGAGAGGAGTCAATGCGGGGGTGAAATCAGGGCGGAGGCGGTTAGCGGTGGCCTGTGGTGGTCAGCGGCGTGATGGGGCGTTGGTGAACCATCCGCGCCCGCTCCCGCAGCGCTTTCAAAGTTCGTAATCGTTCACGTGGCCGGTCATGGCGCGGGCGATCAGCTCGCGGCTCAGGCGGTCGCTGAGCAGTTCGGCGAATTTGTAGACGAAATTGCGCAGGTAGGCGCCGCGCTTGAAAGCCACGCGCGCCACGCTCTGGCCAAAAAGGTGGCCGACGGGGCGCACCGCCAGGTCGCCCACCGGGTCGTCGCGCATGGCCATCTCGGCCACGATGCCGATGCCCAGGCCCAGGCGGACATAGGTCTTGATCACGTCGGAGTCGATGGCTTCGAGCACGATGCGCGGCTGCAGCTTGCGCGCGGCAAAGGCATGGTCGATCTTGCCGCGGCCGGTGAATGAGGGGTGGTAGGTAATCAGCGCCTCGTGGGCGAGGTCATCAAGGCCGATGCGCTCCTTCTGTGCCAGAGGGTGCTCGTTGGGCACCACCAGCACGTGCTGCCATTCGTAGCAGGGCAGGGTGACGAGCTCGGGGTAGTCGGCGAGCGATTCGGTGGCCATGCCGATCTCGGCCACCTCGTCGATGATCATGCGGGCCACTTCGTGGGGCGTGGCTTGGTGCAGGCTGATGTTCACCTTGGGGTAGGCCTCGCGCAAGCGGGCCACCGGCACGGGCAGCACGTAGCGCGCCTGGGTGTGGGTGGTGGCAATGCTCAGGGTGCCACTGTCCTGCGCGCTGAACTGCTCGCCGATGCGCTTGAGGTTACCGACCTCGCGCATGATCACCTCTATGCTCTTGAGGACGTGCTGGCCGGGTTCCGTGATGCGCTTGAGCCGCTTGCCATGGCGCGCGAAGATGTCGACGCCAAGTTCTTCTTCCAGCTCGATGATGGCCTTGGAGACCCCGGGCTGGGAGGTATGCAGGGCCTTGGCGGCTTCGGTGAGGTTGAGATTGCGCCGCGCAGCCTCTTGCACAAAACGGAATTGGTGCAGATTCATATCTGATATCGCCTAAAGAGTTGCATCATTATGCTGCAAGCATCTAAAGGAATGAGACGCAAATCGTTGTTTTGTCAGGCGGGTGGAGGTTCGCAGGCAATTTCGGCCATGAGAGCCGTCATGCGGACGTCTTCACCAATGGCCGATTGGACGTGGAAATGTGTCTCTGGGTGGGCCCTGCGCAATTCATCGACCAGCACCGGTAGGTCTTCGCGGGCGTGTTTGCCAGTGCCCAGGAACATGGGCACAACGGTGATCGCTGGCGCCCCCTGTGCGACGAGCTCGGCGGCGGCCTCACCCAGGGTGGGTGTGCACAGCTCCAGGTAGGCGCAGACAACACGCTGCCCGGGGTGCTGGGCGGCGATCCGGCTGGCCACGGCTTCAATGGGGGCACGCCAGAGCGGGTCGCGGGATCCGTGCGAGAAAAGGATGATGGCGGGGGAGCTCATGGGTATCAGTGCGCTGATGGGACTACCGCCTGAGCACCAGCCAGCCAAACGCGGCCAGCGACAGCACGGAATAAATCAGCCCCGGCGCCGCCGCCGTGAGCCAGGGCGACCAGTTCTGGATATTGCCTGCATAGCCGAACACGTTGTTCAGCAGGAAGAAGCTGATGCCTGCCATCACGCCGCCGAACACATAGCCCGCAATGCCGCCCGAGCGGAAATGCAGGTAGGCAAACGGCAGGGCCAGCACCACCATCACCAGGCAGGAGAGCGGGTAGAAAACCTTGCGCCAGAACTCGATCTCGTAGCGCTGGGCCGATTGGCCGTTGGCGTCCAGGTGCCGGATGTACTGGAACAGGTCGATGGTGGCCATGCGGTCGGGCTTGAGCAGCGATGCGGCGACCATGTCGGCGCTGATGCGGGTGGGCCATTCCAGTGCGGGGGCGTCCAGATGTTCCACGCGCGCCTCGTCGGTGCCTCGCTGCTCGAAGCGGCTGCGCTGTACCTTCTCGAGCGACCAGGCCCCGTTGGCCGCGAACTGCCCGGAGGCGGCTCGGGTTTGCGACGCAAGGCGGCCCTTGGCATCGAACTCGAAGATACGCACATCCAACATGCCGCCGTTGGGCGTGAGGGCGCGCACGTTTACAGCGAAGGAGTGGTCCTCTTGCCGTTCCTTCAACCAGGCGCCCGTGGCACCGGTGGTCAGGCGCCCAAGGTACCGCACCTTGACCAGCTGGGCCGCGCGGTCCGTCAGCGGCGCAATGTAGTCGCCTACCGCAAACGTGAACAACACGAAGACGCCCCCGAGCGTGAGGAGCGTGCGCAGAGCACGCCAGGGGCCCATGCCGCTGGTGCGCATGATGGTGAACTCGGAGCTCTGGGCCAGGCGCGCCATCACAAAAATGGTGCCGATGAGCACAGTGATGGGCAGCAGTTCGTACAGGTGGCTGGGAATGCTCAGCACCACGAACAGGAAGGCATGCGAGAGCTGGTACCCCTGGGCGCCGGCCTTGCCGACCCAGCGCAGCTCGTCCACCAGATCGAAGAAGAAGAACAGCGCCAGAAAGCCCGCGGTGACAAAGGTCACCGCCAGGAGCGCTTCGCGGTGGATAAGGCGGCGGATGGTTTTCATGTCGCGCTCCCGGGCTGCGCCTTGGGTTGCCAAAGCCGCTGGACGGTCCACTGGTTGTGCCGCACGGCCAGCACCAGCAGCGAAGCCATCAGCATGCCGCCGTGCAGCAGCACCATGAAGCTGACCAGGCTGAGCCGCCCGGCCCCCACCCAGCTTTGCCCCAGGGTCATGAGGTTGTAGTAGACGATGAATGCAAAAAGCGCAAACACCAGGCTGGTGCTGCGCGCGGCGCGTGGGTTGACGCTGGCCACCGCCAGCCCGAGCACCACAAAGTTGAGGGCCGCCAGTGCCAGGCCAATGCGCCACCCCAGCTCGGCGCGGTACGCGGGCAGGGGTTGCATGACCAGTTCATGGGTGGCGCGGGTCTTGACCGACAGCTCTTCGGCCGACCCTGCAGGAGCCGATCCGATGCGCGTGCCGTACTCGGAAAACTCACTGATCTTGACGCCGGGCTTGTCGCGCGTGGTCTCCAGGCGCTGGCCGTCGGTTAGCAGGGCCATGCGTTCGCCGCCCTGGGTTTCGAGCCGGGCGCTGCGCGCCGAAGTCACGGATTCGCGGGTGCCGTCCGTGGCGGCAATGAAGATGTTGTTGCCGGTCTGCGTGTCCGCTGTTTCCTTGTCGATGAAGAAAACGCGACTGCCGTTGGAGGACTCCTGGAACTCGCCGGGCGCGATGCGGTCGATGTCGCTGCGCTGCTCGTAGCGCGTCTTGAGCTCCTGGATCTGCGAATTGGCCCAGGGCCAGACGAGCAGCGACAGCACCGCAATCACCACCATGACGGGCCATGCAAATCGCACCAGCGGCTTGAGCAGGCTGATGAGGCCACGGCCACTGGCAAACCAGATGACCATTTCGCTGTCGCGGTACATGCGCGAGAGCGTGCCCACCACGGCGATGAACAGGCTCAGGCTCAGGATGGTGGGCAGCTGCCCCAAGACCGTGAACCCCATGACCAGCATGACGTCAGAGGGGCTGACGCTGCCCCGGGAGGCCTGACCCAGCGTGCGGATGAGCATCATGGTCATGACCACGGTCACCAGCACCACTAGCGTCGCGCCGAAGCTGCGCGCAAGCTCCTTGCGGATGGATGAATCGAATAACATTGGCTCGAAGGAAAACACCGATTATGAACTTTGATCTCAAGACCCTTGAACTCGCTGCGGCAGCTTCGGAAAAATGCGATTTGCTCATCGCGCTGATCCCCGAAGGCTTCAAGCCCGGGAAGGATTCGCTGTCCACCCTGGCCGCGCAGGCGCTCAAGAATGGAGATCTGGCCACCAAGGCAGGCAAGAACCTGCAGCTTTACCAAGCGCCTGCGGTGGCCGCGCGGCGCGTGATTCTGCTGGGTGCAGGCGATGGAGCAGGGCGGGCCGTGCGCCAGGCGCTGCTGGCCGTAGGCGGGGCCATCAAGGCGCCGCAGACCAAGCGTGTGGTGATCTGCTTTGCAGGCGCCATGCAAGCTGGCGCCGTCAGCTCGGCTGTGCAGGCGGTTGCTGAGGCGAGCTATGTGTACACCACGACCAAGTCCAAGGTCGAGGCCCGCAGCCTGAGCCGCTGTGTGGTGGGCGTCCCCAACGCGTCTGAAGTCCAGGAGGCTTTCGATACCGGCGTGGCCTTGGTATCCGGAGTGGAGTTTGCGCGCGAATGGGGCAACCGCCCCGCCAACCATGCCACACCCACACTGCTGGCCGATGCTGCCAAGACCCTCGCGAAGTTGCCACGCATTCAATGCAAGGTGCATGGCCCGGCCGAAGTTGCACGCCTGGGCATGGGAGCCTTCCTGGCGGTGGCCCGTGGGTCTGAAGAACCCTTGCGCCTGATCGAGTTGCGCTACAACGGCGCGGCCAAAGACAAGGCACCGATAGTGCTGGTGGGCAAGGGCATCACGTTCGACACGGGCGGCATCTCCATCAAGCCTGCGGCGGAAATGGACGAGATGAAGTTCGACATGTGCGGCGCTGCCAGCGTGCTGGGCGTGTTCCGTGCGCTGGGCGAGCTGCAGCCCGAGATCAATGTCGTGGGCCTGGTGCCGGCCTGTGAGAACATGCCCGACGGCCGCGCGGTCAAGCCCGGCGATGTGGTCACCAGCATGAGCGGGCAGACCATCGAGATCCTGAACACCGACGCAGAAGGTCGGCTGGTGCTGTGTGATGCGCTCACCTACGCCGCCCGCTTCAAGCCGGCGGCTGTGGTCGACATCGCCACCCTCACGGGCGCCTGCGTGATCGCCCTGGGCGGCGTGCGCAGCGGGCTGTTTGCCAACAACGATGCGCTGGCCACCGCGCTGCAGGAGGCCGGCGAATCTGCCCAGGACCCGTGCTGGCGCATGCCGCTGGATGACGACTATGCCGACGGGCTCAAGAGCAATTTTGCGGACATGGGCAATGTGGCCGGCCGCGCGGGTGGCTCCATCACTGCGGCGAAATTCCTGCAAAAGTATGTGGGCGAGCTTCCCTGGGCGCATCTGGATATCGCCGGCACGGCATGGAAGGGCGGTGCGGCCAAGGGTTCCACAGGCCGCCCGGTGGGCCTGCTGGTGCAATACCTGCTGAACCAGGCGCAAGTCAAGCCGGGCAAGGCCGAGAAGGCTGCGAAGGGGTTGAAGGAGGCAAAGCCAGCCCCGGCCCCGGCGAGCGAGCGCACTGCGCAGGTCAAGCCCGTCGCGGCGAAACGCGCCGTCAAATCCGGCAGCGTCTGACGCTTCATGACCGAGGTCGCCTTTCACTTCAATGCGCCGGACAAGCTGGCCTATGCGTGCCGGTTCGCGCGCAAGGTGCAGCGCAGCGGGTCCCGGCTGGTGATCGCGGCGCCGGCAGAGACTTTGGTGGCGCTGGACCGCATGCTCTGGGCCCTGGCCCCGCAGGACTTTGTGGCGCACTGCCGCGACGATGCGGACGAGGAGCTGGTACATGCCTCGCCGGTGCTGCTCGCGACCGACCCGCGCACTGCGCCCCACCATGAGGTCCTGTTGAATCTGCATGTGCAGGTGCCAGAAGGTTTTGGCCGGTTTGAACGGCTGGTGGAAGTGGTCAGCGCGCTGGACGAAGTGGACCGCAGCGAGGCACGCGCCCGCTGGAAACACTATGCGTCCCGCGGGTACGCCATCACCCGCCATGACCTCGTGTTGAAAGGCGGCTGATGGCACCACAGCAACCCCCGCGCGCACCGCCGCGCTTTGTTCCCACCCTCACCGAAGTGGTGCAGACGCCGGGCGGATTGCCAGCGCAAGGGGCCACCACCGGGCCTTCGCGCACCACGGTGATGACGTCGCCCTTGCCGCCGGTCGCGCGGCCCGTTGCCGGAGCGGCGGCATCGGCGCCAGTGTCCAGCGCTCGCCCCCCGTTGCCCAGTGCCCAGCCGCCTGCGGTGATGGCGCAACGACCCGCTTCCACACACGCAACAAGCACGCATCCGGCGACGGGCACGGCTCCATCAAATGCCGGCATCGAAGCGCGCCGGCCTCCCGCTGCCGCACTGCCTGCTGCCTCTGCGACCACCCTGCAGAGATCCGCTGCGCCTTCGCCCACGGCTGCCCGTCCGTTGCCAGATGGCTTTGAAGAGTACATGGTGCATCGCGTGATGCAGCGCGTGGACGTTGTGCTGGATCAGCGTTTGCGCGAGGCGATCGCCACGGTGGTGCAGGAACAGACGAGATCGGTGCTGCCGCGGCTGCGTGAAGAGATCGAATCCGTGGTCCGCCATTCGGTGTACGAGGCCGTTGCCGATGAGCTTGCCAGCGGTGCCCCGCCAGTGCCGCGGGGATGACAGGGTATTCCCCTGTGCATTTAATCGTGTTCCCTAATGATCTGGCCCATAAATTGCGATATGTTCGCCTGCGTTGAGACACAAGAACATTCTCAGCGTTTATCTTTACTGGAGATTGATATGCAATTGAAGTTGAAACTGACCGTGGTTGCTGCTATCGCGGCTGTTGCCGGTATGGCCTCTGCACAAGAGCAGGTGGTCAAGATCGGTCACGTGGCTCCGGTTTCCGGCGCCCAGGCTCACTACGGCAAGGACAACGAAAATGGCGCCCGCATGGCCATTGAAGAGCTGAACGCCCAAGGCGTCACCATCGGCGGCAAGAAGATCAAGTTCGAACTGCAAGCCGAAGACGACGCTGCCGATCCAAAGCAGGGCACCGCTGCCGCACAAAAACTGTGCGACTCCAAGGTTGCTGGCGTTGTGGGTCACCTCAACTCCGGAACCACGATCCCTGCGTCCAAGGTTTACAACGACTGCGGCATCCCCCACGTCACCGGCGCCGCGACCAACCCCAACCTGACCAAGCCAGGCTACAAGACCACGTTCCGTATCATCGCCAACGACAACGCCCTGGGCGCTGGCCTGGCTTTCTACGCTGCGGACACCCTGAAGCTCAAGACCGTTGCGATCATCGATGACCGCACCGCTTACGGCCAAGGCGTTGCGGACGTGTTCAAGAAGACCGCTGCAGCCAAGGGCATCAAGGTGGTGGACGAGCAGTTCACAACCGACAAGGCCACTGACTTCATGGCGATCTTGACCGCCATCAAGGCCAAGAACCCTGACGCTGTGTTCTACGGCGGCATGGACCCACAAGCCGGCCCCATGCTGCGTCAGCTGGAACAACTGGGCATGGGCAACGTGAAGTACTTCGGCGGCGACGGCGTCTGCACGGCAGAACTGGCCAAGCTGGCGGCCGGTGCCAAGACCCTGGGCAACGTGATTTGCGCAGAAGGCGGCTCCTCGCTGGCCAAGATGCCTGGCGGTACGGCTTGGAAGGCCAAGTACGATGCCAAGTACCCCAACCAATTCCAGGTGTACAGCCCCTACACCTACGACGCCACGTTCCTGCTGGTCGACGCTATGAAGCGTGCCAACTCCGTGGATCCCAAGGTCTACACCGCAGAACTGGCCAAGTCCAACTTCAAGGGCGTGACCTCGACGATCCAGTTTGAAACCAACGGCGAAATGAAGAACCCATCCATCACGCTGTACAACTACAAAGACGGCAAGAAGACCCCTCTGTAATTGCATCTACATGGCCCGCCAAGGCAGCAATGCCTTGCGGGTAATGGCGAAACAAGAAAGGCCTCCTTTGGGAGGCCTTTTTTCATGGGCAGGGTCGATGACAACAGTGCGGAGGTCGAGATTCCCGGTCTGTATTTCGCAGTCCGTTAAGGATCGGTGCGAAGGGGGTTAACAGGCGAGCCGGTTGCGCGCCCGCGTCAGCGCCGTACTTGCAGCGAGCCAGGATTCACGATGTTGGTGGGCGTTCCCTTGATGAAATTCACCACATTGTCGAAGGCTGCACCAAAGTACAGCTCGTAGCTGTCCTGTTCGACATAGCCGATGTGGGGCGTGCAGATGCAGTTCTCCAGCCGCAGCAGCGCATGCCCTTGGAGGATGGGCTCGCTCTCGAAAACATCGACCGCTGCCATGCCAGGCCGGCCACGGTTCAGTGCAGCGATCAGGGCATCGGGTTCGATGAGTTCGGCCCGCGAGGTGTTCACCAGCAGCGACGTAGGCTTCATGCACGACAGGTCTTCAAGCGACACGATGCCCCGGGTGTCGTCGTTCAAGCGCAGGTGCAGCGAAATCACGTCGCACTGCGAGAAAAATTCCTCGCGTGTGGTCGCAGCCTGGTAGCCGTCCGTCAACGCCTGGGCGCGTGAGGCCTCACGGCCCCACACACGCACGTTCATCCCAAAGGCTCTGCCATAGCCCGCCACGAGCTGGCCGATGCGCCCATAACCCCAGACGCCCAGCGTCTTGCCCCGCAGCACGCTGCCCAGGCCAAAGTTGGCGGGCATGGACGCGGTCTTCAAGCCCGACTGCTGCCAGGCACCATGTTTGAGGTTGGAGATGTACTGCGGCAACCGGCGCATGGCGGCCATGACAAGGGCCCAGGTGAGCTCTGCCGGCGCCACTGGAGAGCCCACCCCCTCGGCCACTGCGATGCCCCGCTCGGTGCAGGCTTGCACGTCGATGTGGCCGCCGACCTTGCCGGTCTGAGCAATGAGCTTGAGCCGGGGCAACTTTTCTACCAACTGGCGCGTGATCTGGGTGCGTTCCCGCACCAGTACGATGATGTCAGCGTCCTTGAGGCGGACGGAAAGCTGGCCCAGGCCTTTGACTGTATTGGTGTAGACCTTGGCGGTGTACGCGTCGAGCCGGGAAGCGCAGTGGAGCTTGCGGACTGCGTCCTGGTAGTCGTCGAGGATCACGATGTTCATCCCGACATTGTGCCTTGGCGTGGCAACGTGCAAGACGCCGAGAAGAGTTCCAGTGCTTCAAACGACTGCGTTTTGGTGACGGATTGTTGAGGTCCGTCCCCGGAACCGTCGGCGCAGGTTCGTCAACCGCCGTACGCGTGGATGGCTGACGCCCAGCATGCATCAGCGCCTGTCGAAGGATGCCATGTTCAGCAAATGTCGCTGTCCGCACCATGCAGGCGGAGATCGGTCCTCAGCAGATTCGCAACGCCGCCTCGGATGCCACCATACGGTCCAGCTCGGCGCACACGTCGGCCATCCGGCCTGCGATCACCAAGCGGCCTGCGCCCGACGCCGAAGCCTTGCGCACAACCTTCGTAGTGCGGGCGCCTGTTTCAGCTGCCGATCTTGCGACAACGCTACCGCAGCCTCGCGCCAGGCCAAGGGTGCGCCCTGGAAGTGCTGGAACCGATGTCCTGCCCGTCCCGTTTTGGGGGCAGGATGGAGCCTCCGCAGGCGGCGTCTGCGGGCCTACCGTAAAAGGCCAGTTTCCGCGCAAGGGGCGTGGGCCGGGGGCTGCTGACGGACGGCCTGGGACTTTGGCGCCAGTGGTGGCCTTGTCGCTGCCGCTTCCAGGGTTTTCGCGGGAGGGCAGTGCCGCTACCGCAGACGGTTGTTCGAGGGTGGGCGTATCCCGCAGCCAGCGTTGGAATGCACGCAGCGAGGACGAACACCAAACGCCCGCCACCTGCGGTGCGGTAAAGGCGCAAGGCCTACATGAGCATCGTGTTGCGGATCAAACCGACAGCCAGGCCTTCAATCTCAAAAGGCTCGCCGGGTTGCACCACGATCACGGGGTAGTCGGGGTTTTCGGGCAGCAGTTCGATGGCAGTGGCCGTGCGGCGCAGGCGCTTGACGGTGACGTCGTCCCCCAGGCGGGCCACGATGATCTGGCCGTTGCGTGCTTCGCGTGTGGACTGCACGGCCAGCAGGTCGCCGTCCATGATGCCGGCGTCGCGCATGGACATACCGCGGACCTTGAGCAGGTAGTCGGGCCTGTGTTGGAAGAGGCTGTTTTCCACACTGTAGGTTTGGTCTACATGTTCTTGCGCGAGAATCGGCGAGCCCGCCGCCACACGGCCCACCAGGGGAAGCACCAGTTGGGACAGGCCGGGGATAGGCAGGCTGAACTGGTTGCCGCGGGCTGCGTTGATGGAGCGCACCGTTTCACTGCGCAACCGAATGCCGCGCGACGTGCCACTGACCAGCTCGATCACCCCTTTGCGGGCCAGTGCCTGCAGATGCTCTTCAGCCGCGTTGGCCGACTTGAAGCCCAGCTCCGAGGCGATTTCTGCGCGGGTTGGGGGCGCACCGGTACGGGCAATGGCGGTCTGGATGAGGTCCAGGATCTGCTGTTGGCGGGCGGTCAGTTTGGGGTTGTCGAGCATGGTGCTTTCCGGTGGAGACGCTACAGTGGCGCACAACTGTTTTTTAATCCAGTAACTGTATTTTTCACCAGTTTTTCGGAGTATGCAAGTGAGCGGGCAAAAAATTGTGGTTTTGGGCACCGGCGGGACCATCGCCGGAACCTCTGCGGTGGCCGGGGACAACATTGGCTACACCGCTGCGCAGGTCGGTGTAGAGCAACTGTTGGCCGCCGCCCCCAGCTTGGCATTGGTCGCCAGTGGCGCGCTGCTGCAGGCCGAGCAAGTAGCCCAGATCGACAGCAAGGACATGGACACGGCCGTCTGGCAGGCGCTCGCCCTGCGCTGCGCGCACCATGTGCAGGACCCTGCCGTGCAGGGGGTGGTAATCACCCACGGCACGGACACCCTCGAAGAAACCGCCTGGTTTTTGCACGAGGTGCTCGACACCGGCTCCAAGCCGGTGGTGCTGACCTGCGCCATGCGGCCCGCCAGCGCGCTCACGCCCGATGGGCCTCAAAACCTGTTGGACGCCATGGCCGTGGCAACGACCCCTGGCGCGCGGGGCGTGGTTTTGGTGGCGGCGGGTGAAATCCACGGCGCCCGGCAAATGCAGAAAGTGCACCCGTACCGCGTCAATGCCTTCAGCTCCGGAGAGGCCGGCCCCCTCGGGTGGGTGGAGGAGGGGAAAGCGCGTTTGGCACAAAATTGGCCGCTAGCGCTTGATGTAAAAGCATTGTCTGCTATTAAAAAGATAGCAAAAATTCAGATATGGCCCCGGGTCGAGATCGTCGTGAGCCACGCGGGCGCCACCGGCGCTTTGGTAGATGCACTGGTGCGCGATGGGGTGCAGGGCCTGGTGGTTGCCTGCACGGGTAACGGCACCATCCACTATGCGCTCGAGGCAGCGCTGCTGCGGGCGCAGGACGTGGGCGTGCGGGTGGTGCGTTCCACGCGCTGCCCGGAGGGGCAGGTGCTGCCCAAGCCGGGGGACACGTTGCCCGATTCGCGCGGGCTGTCGCCGGTGAAGGCCCGCATCTCGCTGATGCTCGACCTTCTTCAGCCTTGACCTCCCACTAATCCATCGACCCACCCGCCGCCATGTTCCTCGCCTCCCTCAAGACCCATGCCTGGGCCTACCCGGCACTGGAAGTGGCGCACATCGTGGGGATTGCGATGCTGCTGGGCAACCTGGTGTTGCTGGAGCTGCGGGTGTTTGGCCGGGGAGCGGGTCTGCCGATCAAGGATCTCGCCCGCTTGAGCCTGTCGGTGGCGCTGTGCGGATTTGCGCTGGCCGCCGCATCTGGTCTGTTGATGTTTGCCACCCAGCCTAGCGAACTGCTCGCCAGCCGTGCATTTACCTTGAAGATGCTGTTGTTAATGCTTGCGGGCTGCAATGCGGCGTGGTTCCATGGGCGGGGTTCGCTGGCGCGACTGGATGGGCTGGCCAAAGCGCAGATGCTGGTCTCCACCGTCATCTGGCTCGCGGTCGTGGTCTGCGGCCGCTGGATTGCTTACCTGTAGCCGCCCGCCCGTTGTGACTGGCGCGCCTCGCCTGTTTTTCATTGATTCGATAGGAGAGTCACGATGAGCCTGCAACGCCGCCACCTGCTTGTGGCCGCTGCCGCCACGCCAATGGGCGCACTTGCGCACCACGGATGGAGCAGTTTTGACGCCGACCGCCCGATCTATCTGGAGGGCATGGTGCGATCCGTGCGCTGGCAGAACCCGCACGCCGAGCTGCAGCTCGATGTCCCGGCCGACCTGAAGCTGCCGGCCAACCTGGCGCAGCGCGCTCTCCCGGCCCAGACCGCTCCGGTGGACGGCAAAGCCTTGCTCGCCAAGGCGGTGTTACCCACGCGCAAGGACCGCCAGTGGGAGGTCGAACTGGCGCCGCTGACGCGGATGCAGGCCTGGCAGGTGCAAGAGATCAAGCCGGGCACCGCGTTGTCGGTGGTGGGCTTCACGTTGCGCGATGAAAAAGGCGACGCGGTTTTGCGCGCCGAGTACCTGTTTGTGGATGGCAAGGCGTATGGCCTGCGATCCAGCCCGGCTTGATCGGCGCTGGACGCCGCGCACCCTGAGTGAACGGATGCCTGGGTGGCCGATAGGACTGGTTCTTGGCTGCACGCCAACGGCCTATGCATGCAACTGACCCACAAAGACAAACGGCGCCTTGGGTTGAACCAAGACGCCGTCCGGTGCGCATCCACGCTGAGGGCCGGAGCCGCTCAGCTGAGTTCTGCGCTGATCAGCTGGCCAATGCCTGCAACGCGCGCGTGGTGATTTCGTCCACGCTGCCGGTGCCGCTGATGGCGCGGTACTTGGGGGCGGCGTCCGGCTCGGCCTTGGCCCAGCTGCTGTAGTAGTCCACCAGGGGGCGCGTCTGGTCGCTGTAAACCTGCAGGCGCTTCTGCACGGTTTCTTCCTTGTCGTCTTCGCGCTGGATTAGCTCCTCGCCCGTCACGTCGTCCTTGCCTTCCACCTTGGGCGGGTTGAACTTGACGTGGTAGGTGCGGCCGCTGGCAGGGTGCGAGCGGCGGCCGCTCATGCGTTCGATGATGGCGTCGAAGGGGACGTCGATCTCCAGCACATAGTCGAGCTTGACGCCGGCGGCCTTCATGGCGTCGGCTTGGGGAATCGTGCGGGGGAAGCCGTCGAACAGGAAACCCTTGGCGCAGTCGGGCTGGGTGATGCGTTCCTTCACGAGACCGATGATGATGTCGTCACTGACCAGGGCACCCGAATCCATCACAGCCTTGGCCTGCAGGCCCAGGGGTGTGCCAGCCTTGACGGCAGCACGCAGCATGTCGCCGGTGGAGATTTGCGGGATGCCGTACTTCTGGCAGATGAACGTGGCTTGCGTGCCCTTTCCGGCGCCAGGCGCGCCCAACAGGATCAGTCTCATGGAACTCCTCGAAGGTTAGAAATCGTTTGGCGTCGCTGGCGAGGGCGTGCAAAAAGCCACCGCATGCGGAAAGCGGTGGCTTCTGGGGTGCCCGGGATGCGGTGCTTTGTCTCGTTACAGTCGAGGATAGCATGTGACAACCTTGCCCTGACTTACAGGGGAACCCCGCGGCGGCACCCGGTCTTGGGTGCGTTTGGCAGGGCTCGCGCTGCGGTTACGACAGGCTGGCAAAAAGCCCGCGCACGCGCTCAAGGTCCTGCGGCGTGTCGACGCCGGGGCCCGGCGCTGCATCGGTCAGGTGCACCGCGATCCGATGTCCGTGCCACAGCGCGCGCAGCTGCTCCAGCGCCTCGACAGCCTCGGTCGGCGCGGGCGCAAGGCCAGGGAACTGCCGCAAAAAGCCAGCGCGATAGCTGTAGATGCCCACATGGCGCAACGGCGCAAAGCCGGCCAGTGCCGCAACGCCCGGAGCGGCGGCTTGGGCCGCGCCGTCTTGCCACCACGCCGTGCCGGCATGGTCGCGCGCAAAGGGAATAGGCGCGCGGCTGAAGTAGTGCGCCAAACCACGCGCGTCCAGCACGACCTTGACCACGTTGGGGTTGGTGTAGTCGGCCAGCGTGGCCAGCGCGTGGGCTGCGGTGCCCATGCTGGCTTCGGGCCGTGCCGGCAACAGGGCGGCCACGGCGTTGATGAGGGCCGGGTCCATCAACGGCTCGTCGCCCTGCACGTTGACCACAATGTCGTCGCCATCCAGGCCCAGCTGAATGCTGGCCTCGGCCAAGCGGTCGCTGCCGCTGGCATGGTCGGCGCGCGTGAGGATCGCCTCCACCCCATGCTGGGCGCAGGCCAGCAGGATGCGCGCGTCGTCGGCGGCCACCACCACGCGGCTGGCTGTGCTCTGCGCTGCGCGCTGTGCCACGCGCACCACCATGGGCACGCCGCCGATGTCCGCCAGGGGCTTGTCGGGCAGGCGGCTTGAGGCCATCCGCGCAGGGATCAGCACCGTGAATTGGCCACCTGCGGCGCCGGCAGCTGCAGGCATTGCGCTCACTGCTCCAGTTCCTCGTCGGTCAGCGTGCGGGCTTCGTTCTCCAGCAGCACCGGAATGCCATCACGCACCGGGTAGGCCAGGCGGGCGCTGCGCGAGACGAGCTCCTGCGCCTCGCGGTCAAAGGTCAGAGGGCCCTTGGTGACGGGGCAGACCAGCAGTTCGAGCAGTTTGGGGTCCATGGCTTGGCTTTCTGGGAAATGGGTCGTTCGTCGGGCAGGCGGGGATGATAGCGGCGGCCGTGTTCAGGAAGGTACCAGCCGATCAGCTTGGAATCGGAAGGTGCGCGTCCAGGGCGCTGAAGAACGCAGGGTCGATGTGCAATTGCAGGGGCACAGCCAGCGCGTCCGGGTGCTGCTGCCAGAGCTTGATTGCGTCTTTTTCGGTGCAAATCAGGGCCTGGCGCTTGTTCTGTAAGCGCTTCCAGCTATCAAAATCATAGTGATCGGGCAACGCCTCGGTATGCGCCAGCGCCAACCCCCGCGCCTGCAGCATGGCAAAGAAGTCGGCCGGGCGCGCCACGGCGGCGACGGCGTGCAGGGCCTGGCCTTGAAGGTCGGACAGCAGAACCTTGCTGCCGTCTGCCCGCAGCGCGTAGTCCGCCAGCCGCCGCTCCAGGCGGAAGGCAGGCGCAGCGCTATTTGGGGGAGCGTCGCCGGCGTACAGCACCAGATCCACTGGCCGGGGCCAGGGCTCGCGCAGCGGCCCCGCGGGCAGCAGAAAGCCGTTACCCACCCCCTGGTCGTTGAAGATGCAGATCTCCACGTCGCGGCGCAGCGCCAGGTGCTGCAGGCCGTCGTCACAGACGATCACATCGGTATCGGGGTAGGCGGCAAGCAGCGCACGTGCCGCGTCGGAGCGCTGGCGTGCCACAAACACCGGTACCGCCGCCGAGCCGCTGGCCAGGCTGCGGGCGATGAGGGCGGGTTCGTCGCCGACATCGGCGGCGGAGCTGTCGGGGCGCACCTCGCGGCAGTCGGTTGTGCGCCGGCCGTAGCCGCGCGAGATCACGCCCGCGCGCAGGTCGCGCGACTGCAAGTGCCGCACCAGTTCGATCACCACCGGGGTCTTGCCCGCCCCGCCCGCAATCACGTTGCCGACCACGATCACCGGCCGCCCGGGGTGGCTGGAGGAGAACACGCCCGTGCGGTACAGCCCGCGCCGCACAGCCACCAGCGCCCGGTACAACAGCGACAGCGGCCACAGCGCCCAGGCCACAAGGCCGCGCTTGTGCCATGCCTGCTGCAGGCCCTGCGCGGCGGCGCGGCCGGAATCGACTGAAGGATGCGGAGGAGAAGAGGGGGCCGACGGTTGCGGCCCGGAGCCCGCCATGCGGGTCAGCGGCTGGGGGCGCGCCCCGCCGCGGAAGACTGGGTGGCAAACGTGATCTGCGTGAGGCCGACCCGGCGGGCGGCTTCCATCACCGACACCACGGCCTGGTGCGGCGCCATGGCGTCCGCGCTGATGATCACCACGCTGCCCTGGCCGGCGGTGGCCGCACCGCGCAGCGCCTGCGCAATCGCCTCGACGCTCTTGCCGTCCACGCCCGTCTTGTTGACGGCGTAGCGCCCATCGGACGCTACCGACACGATGACTTCCTTGGGGTGGTCGCGCTGCTGGTCGGCATCGGCCACCGGCAGGGTGAGTTGCAGTTCGGTGAACTTGCTGTAGGTGGTGGTCAGCATCAAAAAAATGAGGATCACCAGCAACACGTCGATGAACGGGATCAGGTTGATCTCGGGCTCTTCCTTGGCGCGGGGGCGGAAATTCATGTCAACGATCCAATGTGCCGCAGGCGTTACCAGCGGGCTTTTGAAACCGGCGCGGCCCACGCCAGCGGCCGCCGTGCCAGGGCTGCCCCGCCACACTGGCGGCGTCCACCTACCCGCGGCGCGCAGCGCTGCGAGAGGCGAAGGAAGGCGCGATAGCGCCCCAGGAGGGAGTTCACTTCTTGCGCAGCCGCAGGATATGGCGCACGAACTGCTCGGAGGCCAGCTCCAGCGTGAGCAGATAGGCATCGACCCGTGCCCGGAAGTAGCGCCAGAAGATCAGCGCCGGGATCGCCACGATGAGGCCGAACGCCGTGTTGTAGAGCGCCACCGAGATGCCGTGCGCCAATTGCGCCGGATTGCCGCCACCCACGGCCTGGCCCACGCCACCACTGCCGGCCTGGGAGCCAAAGATCTCGATCATGCCGATCACCGTGCCCAGCAGGCCCAGCAGCGGGGCGGCGGAGGCAATGGTGGCCAGGGCGGCGAGGTATTTTTCGAGCCGGTGGGCTACTGCACGGCCCGCGCCTTCCATGGCCGCGCGCACGTCGGTCTCGCTGCACTGGGGGTTGCTGTTCAGGGTGCGCAGGCCGCTGGCCAGCACTTCGCCCAGCGCCGAGTTCTGCGCCAGCTGGTTCACCACGTCGGGGGTGGGCACGGCCTTGGAGGACACCGTGATCGCTTCATCCAGCAATTTCGGGGGGGCGACGCGGGCGGTTTTTAAAGCCACAAAACGTTCGAAAATCAGCGCCATTCCCAGGACGGAACACGCAATCAGGGGCCAGATGGGCCAGCCTGCGGCTTGTATGATGGACAGCAAATCTCTCTCCGCGCAGATGAAAGCAATCGGCGATTATGGCCTAGCTTGCGCGGGCCGCCGCCGCGGTTTGGAGTCACAAATGGTTACCTTGTAGACCCGCCCTACGAGCCCCGCGCTCACCCACAAAAACTGTGGATAACTTTGTGGGAAACCCGGTCCCCGTGGCCCGCCAAGTCGCACCACGCCGTGGTTGCAACAAATTGATGAAAATTTGGGCAGTGAAAAACGTTTATAAATCAATGACTTGCACGTGCCTCCGTGTTTTGCGGCCAATGGACGGAAGCAGGCAGGAGGGGGGCGCCGCTCGCCCTGCACTGTGGAGTACTTCAGCTTGGGAGGCGGCGCCAAAGGCCGCAGCGGCGCATGTTTGAGCGCCCGGGCCTCACAGCCACGCCGCGAATCTGGGAAGTTGGCGCGCTATGCCGCGCCATTGCTGATGCGCTGGAGGCAAAGTTCAATCCTGTCGCGGTGCGCGGCGAGATCACGGGCTTCTCGCGCGCATCCAGCGGGCATTGTTATTTTTCGATCAAGGACGCAAACGGCCAGTTGCGCTGCGCCATGTTTCGCCGAGCCGCCACCCTGCTTGACTTTTCGCCGCGCGATGGCGAATTGGTGGAAGTGCGGGGGCGCCTGGGGGTGTACGAAGCGCGTGGCGACCTGCAATTCATTGTGGAAAGCATGCAGCGGGCCGGGCAGGGCGCGCTGTTCGAGCAGTTCCTGCGCCTCAAGGCCCAGCTCGAAGCCGAGGGTTTGTTCGACGCGGCCCGCAAGCGTGCGCTGCCACTCATGCCGCGCGGCGTCGGCCTTGTCACCTCGCTCGGGGCCGCTGCCTTGCACGACGTAGTCACGGCCCTGCGCCGCCGTGTGCCCCACATCCAGGTGGTGCTCGTGCCTGCTCAGGTGCAGGGTGCCGCAGCCCCCGCATCGCTGGTGACGGCGCTATCAAAACTGTATCGCCTGGCCCAGGCGGGGCAAGCGCCGGGTGCCGATAGCAGCCATCATCCGCCCATTGACGCCATCCTGCTGGTGCGCGGCGGCGGGTCGATGGAAGACCTCTGGGCCTTCAACGACGAGCAGCTGGCCCGCACCATCGTGCAAAGCCCGGTGCCGCTGATTTGCGGCGTGGGGCACGAGACCGACTTTACGATTGCCGACTTTTGCGCTGACCTGCGGGCACCCACGCCCACGGCCGCAGCCGAGCTGGTGGCGCAGCCGCGGGCGGTGTGGCTGGGGGCGCTGGACCTGATGGCCGAGCGCTTGGCCGACGGCGTGCAGCGGCAGCTGGATACCCGCCACCAGCGGTTGGACCAGGCCGGCGCGCGCCTCGGGCGCCCATCGGGCCTGGTTGCGCGCCAGCAGATGCAACTGGCGCGGCTGGCGCAGCACATGCGCCACGGCGTGCTCCTGAAATTGCAGCGCCTAGCGCATACACAACAAGCGCTAGGTGCTGATTTGCCTGTGAAATTGCAGCGCCGCCTGGCACAACACGCCGACCGGCTCGACCGCGCGGCCCTGCGGCTGGAGCTCCTCAATCCCCGCGTGGTGCTGCGGCGGGGATACGCCTTGTTGACCGATGCCGATGGCCACGCGGTGACCAGCGTCCAACAGGCCCGGCCAGGCGACGCGCTGCGTGCCACGCTGGCCGATGGCGCGGTGGATGTGACGGTGGCCGCCCAGCCTCGGCTGCTGTAATCGTGCCCACCGCCTGGGCTGCTCGGTGCCAGCAAGGTGAGAGGGCGCAATGCAAGCAAGCCTGGCTACCGGCTCCTGTCAGGCGCTTCCCGTTCTCAAACTTGCTTTGCAAGCAATCGTCGCCAAGCCTGCACGCGTCACCCGATCTTCCTACAATGCCCCTTTCGCGCCGTGCCCGACTGCAGTGACGAGGTGAACGCAGCAGGTGGCACGCATCCCAGAATTTCAAACCACGAGGAAACACCATGGAACATACCCTTCCCCCGCTGCCTTACGCCATCGACGCCCTGGCGCCGCACTACAGCCAGGAGACGCTGGAATACCACCACGGCAAGCACCACAACGCCTACGTGGTGAACCTCAACAACCTGCAAAAGGGCACTGAATTCGAGAGCATGACGCTCGAAGAAATCATCAAGAAGTCCAGCGGCGGCATCTACAACAACTCCGCGCAGATCTGGAACCACACGTTCTTCTGGAACTGCATGGCCCCCCAAGGTGGCGGCGAGCCATCGGGCGCGCTGGCTACAGCCATCAACGCCAAGTGGGGCAGCTACGCCGCGTTCAAGGAAGCCTTCGTCAAGAGCGCCGTGGGCAACTTCGGTTCGGGCTGGACCTGGCTGGTGAAGAAGGCCGACGGCAGCGTGGACATCGTCAACACCGGCGC
>SDXZ01000398.1 GCA_004210805.1 Acidovorax sp. | reverse complement strand
CCCATGATCATGAAGGTGGCCGTGCCCTTGCCGAAGCACTCGCCGATGTTGGGGCAGGAGGCCTCTTCGCACACCGTGTGCAGGTTGTTCTGGCGCAGGATGTCCTTGATCTCGTAGAAGCGCGTGGTGGGCGAGCCTGCCTTCACGCGGATCCACTCGGGCTTCTTGAGCACCTCGCCCTGTTCGACCTTGATCGGAATGCGCGACAGCTTGGCCGCGGCCTTCTGCTTGGCCAGCGGGTTGTAGGTTTCGGTGGATTGCGCTTCGCGGACGACTTCAGGGGTGCTCATGGCGTGTAGGCAGCGTGTTGGAGGTCAAGGCGCGAGGCGGGTGCTGAGCTGCTGGCCCAGCACCTGCGCGGCTTCTTCCCAGGTGGTGTGGACCCCGATTGTAGAAAGGTCCACCGTTTGCAATCCTGCGTAACCGCAAGGGTTGATGCGCGCAAAGGGCGCGAGGTCCATTTCCACGTTGAGCGCCACGCCGTGGTAAGTGCAGTGTCGGCTGACCTTGATGCCCAGGGCGGCGATCTTTCCCAGGCCGTCAAAGTCGGGCTCCGCTGCCGCGTCTTCGGCCCCGCGTTTCTGCGGGCGCTGGGGCAGCATGGCGTGGCTGTGCGGGTCGTCCAGGCGTACATAGATGCCTGGCGCCCCCCCCACGCGGTGCCCGGTCACGCCGAAGTGCGCGAGCGTGCGGATCACGGCTTCTTCTACCCGGTAGACATACTCCTTGATGAAATAGCCTGCACGCCGCAGATCGATCAATGGGTAGGCCACCACTTGGCCCGGGCCGTGGAACGTGACCTGGCCACCGCGGTTGGTCGCGATGACGGGGATGTCGCCGGGGTGAAGAAGGTGATCGGCCTTGCCTGCGAGCCCCTGCGTGTAAAGCGGTGCGTGCTCGCAGAGCCAGAGTGCGTCAGGGCTGATGTCTGTGCGCGCAGCGGTGTAGTCCTGCATGGCCTGCACGGTGGCGGGGTAGTCCACCCGGCCCAGCGTGCGGATCTCGATGGTCATGCGGGGCTTTCGTTCAGAGCACGATCTTCACGAGCGGGTGCGAGG
>SDXZ01000048.1 GCA_004210805.1 Acidovorax sp. | reverse complement strand
CCCAGGATGAAGCCCAGCAGCAAAGGCGCAGGCTCGGTGCCCAGCTTGTGGAAGATGTAGCCGACCAGGCCAAACGCACCCACCATCCAGATATCAAACGTGTTGTTGTTGGTGGAATACACCCCCACCGCGCAGAACAGCACGATGGACGGGAAGAGCCAGCGGTAGGGCACCGTGAGCAGCTTGATCCAGATGCCGATCAGCGGCAGGTTCAGCACGATCAGCATCGCATTGCCGATCCACATCGAGGCGATCAGGCCCCAGAAGAGTTCGGGGTTGCTGGTCATCACCTGGGGACCAGGTTGGATGTTGTGGATCGTCATCGCGCCCACCATCAGGGCCATCACGGCGTTGGGTGGGATGCCCAGCGTCAGCAGAGGAATGAAGGAGGTTTGCGAACCTGCATTGTTGGCCGACTCGGGAGCCGCCACACCGCGGATGTTGCCTTGGCCAAATGGCACTTCGCCGGGCTTGAGCTTGGTCTTCTTCTCGACCGTGTAAGCAGCAAACGCGGCCAGCAATGCACCACCGCCGGGCAGGATACCCAGTGCCGCACCCAACGCCGTGCCACGCAGCACGGCAGGAATCATGCGCTTGAAGTCTTCCTTGGTCGGGAACAGGCCCTCGACCTTGGCAGTGAACACCTCGCGCTCATCGTCAGGACGCGAGAGGTTGGCAATGATTTCGCCGTAACCGAACACGCCCATGGCGATGGTCACAAAGCCGATACCGTCGGTCAGTTCAGGGATGTCGAAGCTGAAGCGGGCCACACCCGAATTCACGTCAGTCCCCACCAGGCCCATCAGCAGGCCAAGCACGATCATGGCCACGGCCTTGAGCAGCGAGCCCGAGGCCAGCACCACGGCACCAATCAGGCCCAGCACCATCAGCGAGAAGTACTCGGCAGGGCCGAACTTGAAGGCCACTTCGGTGAGCGGCGGCGCAAACGCGGCCAGGATCAACGTGCCCACGCAGCCCGCAAAGAACGAGCCGAGCCCCGCCGCGGCGAGGGCGGGCCCCGCCCTCCCCTTTCTCGCCATCTGGTAGCCATCGATCACGGTCACCACCGAGGACGATTCGCCCGGCAGGTTGACCAAAATGGCCGTGGTGGAGCCGCCGTATTGGGCGCCGTAATAGATGCCAGCCAGCATGATCAGGGCGGCCACCGGAGGCAGCGCATAGGTGGCAGGCAGCAGCATGGCGATGGTGGCCACAGGGCCGATGCCCGGCAGCACACCGATCAGCGTACCCAAGAGGCAGCCGACAAAGCAGTAGATCAGGTTCTGGAACGTGAATGCCACGCCAAAACCCATCGAGAGGTTATTGATCAAATCCATGGTCGGTGCTCCTGCTTAACCCGTGATGAAACTCGGCCACACAGGGAACTGCAGCTTGAGCGCCCAGACGAAAGCCACGTAGCTGCCGATGGCCAGCACCGTGGCGAGGACAAACACGGACTTCGCATGGAACTCCTGCCCTGCCAGGCTTGCAATGAACGTCAGTGCATAGATGCCGACGATGAGGCCCATCGCAGGCACGCCCACACTGGGCAGACCGCCCAGCAAGATGCCGAAGGCGAAGTTGGCGGCCAGGATGAAGAACAGCGGCTTCCAGGCCCACTTGCCGATCTTGTCACCGTCCTGGGTTTCCACTGTGGTGGCCTTGAAGGTGATCACGCTGCCGATGATGGCCAGCAGGATCCCTAGCAGCAGGGGAAAGTAGCCCGGGCCCATGCGTGCACCGTTGCCGACGTTGTACGTGGTTGCGCCCCACGCAAACGCTACGCCGATGCTCATGAACATGAGCCCGGCAAAGAAGTCTTTTTGACTTTTGATTTTCACGAATTGTCTCCTTGGCGGAAATCTCGACTGCGCGATTGTGCGGGCAACAATGCGCCCCACAGATGTGGATTCCACCTACATCCAGTAACGTGTTACCACCTGTTGTCGGGGCGCAGGTGCCCGTCAGATCATTCCAGCGGCGGCGTGGCAGCGACCACTTCTTCCATGGTCGTGATGCCTTCTGCCACGCGCAGGGCCCCCGCCAGGCGCAGTGGGCGCATGCCGTCCTGCACCGCCTGGCGGCGCAGGCTGTCGATGGACGGTGCCTGGTTGATCTTGTCCTTGAGGGCCTCGCTCACGGTGAGCAACTCGTACAAGCCCATGCGCCCGCGGAAGCCACCCATGCGGCAATCCACACAGCCGACCGGCTTGTAGGGCTGGTAGCCCCCGCTGAGCTTCCAGGGCTTGACCATGGCCGCCAGGGCTTCGCGGTCGGCGCCCTCGTCCTTTTGTTTGCACTGCTTGCACAGGGTGCGCACCAGGCGCTGGGCTAGCACACCGAGCAAGGTGGCATTGAGCAGGTACGGCGGCACACCCAGTTCCATCATGCGGGTGATGGCGGACGGGGCATCGTTGGTATGCAGGGTCGAGAACACTAGGTGGCCCGTGAGCGCCGCCTGGATCGCCATCTCCGCCGTCTCCAGGTCGCGGATTTCGCCCACCATGATGATGTCGGGGTCCTGCCGCATCAGTGCGCGCAGGCCTTCGGCGAAGTTGAAGTCTAGCTGGGGCTGCACCTGGGTCTGGTTGAAGCTGGGCTCGATCATTTCGATCGGGTCTTCCACCGTGCTCACGTTGACCTCTTCGGTCGCCACCCGCTTCAGCGTGGAATACAGCGTGGTGGTCTTGCCCGAGCCCGTGGGCCCCGTCACCAGAATGATGCCGTACGGGCGTTTGACAAGGCTCTCCCAGCGCGCCGCATCGTGTTGGGCAAAGCCCAGGGCATCGAGATCCTTGACGGCATTGTCCGGATCAAAAATCCGCATCACCATCTTTTCGCCGAACGCCGTGGGCAGCGTCGAGAGGCGCATTTCCACCTCCTCGCCGCGCTGGTTGCGGGTCTTGATGCGGCCGTCCTGCGGGCGGCGCTTTTCTACCACGTCGATGCGGCCGAGCAGCTTGATGCGCGACACCATCGCGTTGTGCACACCCATGGGCATCTGGTAGACGGGATGCAGCACGCCGTCGATGCGAAAGCGGATGACGCCTTGGTCGCGGCGCGGCTCCAGGTGGATGTCACTGGCGCGCTGGTCAAACGCGTACTGCCAGAGCCAGTCCACCACCTTGACCACGCCCTGGTCGTTGGCGTCCAGCTGCTTGTTGCTCTTGCCCAGCTCTACCAGTTGCTCAAAGCTGCTGCCGCCCGAGTTGCCACCGGCCTTCTGCGCGGCACGCACCGATTTGGCCAGCGCAAAAAATTCGGCAGTGAAGCGGTGGATGTCCAGCGGGCTTGCGACCACGCGGCGCACGGTGCGCCGGGACTGGCGCTCCACCTCTGCCACCCAGTCGTCGATGAAAGGCTCGGCCGTGGCCACCACGACCTCCTTGGTGGTGACCTGTACCGGCAGCACCTTGTGACGCTCGGCGTAGGTGGCGCTCATGGTGTCGGCCACACGGCCCACATCCACCTTGAGGGGATCGATGCGCAGGTAGGGCAACCCAGCGCGCTTGGCGATGTATTCAGAAAGGGCTTCAATATCGAGCGGTTTGCCGTCGCTGGCACGCTCCATCGCCACGTTGGCAAGGCGGACCAGCGCGTGCTGGGAGCTTTCTGCCTGCGAGCAGCGGGCGACCGTGCGCTGGGCCTCTTCGGGGGAGATGACCTGGTCATCGCTCAACCACTGCACCACGCGGCGCCAGTCCATGGGGCCCGCATACGACCGGCCCGCAGTGGTATCAGGGGAAGCGAGGGACGTTTTCATGAAAGACCTTTTTCGGTAGGGCGCCGCTGGCGTGTGAGGTCAGGCAGCCACGGGCTTGAAGACCCGCAGCCATTTCGTGGTGGGCAGATCCCAACGGGCTTGAATAGCCTCGGCCCGGGCAGCCAGCTCCGTACGCTTGGGTCGCGTGGGATTTCGCTGGGCGAGCACGACGGTGTTGCCCTCCCGCGTGGGTTTGAACGACCAGAGCGCGTCTTCGCCAAAGGCTTCGGCCATGCTCTTGAGGCTGCGGTCGTAGCTGGATGCTCGGCCGAACAGGTTCACGGTCATGCTGCCGGTTTCGGTAAGCAGTGCGCGGCAGTCGGCGTAGAAGTCCGGGCTGTCGAGCACGGGCGCGGCCGCGTCGTGGTCATACAGATCCACCGCCAGCGCGTCCACGGTGCCCAGCCACATCGGGTTCTGAATCTCCTTGGCAGCGTCGGCCAGGACCACGCGCAGCTTGGGGCCGTCGGGCGGCAGCTTGAACCATTGCCGGCACACCGCCACCACCTGCGGGTTGAGCTCAATGGCCGTGGTGCAGATGCGCAATTTCTTATGGCAGAACTTGGTGATGGCGCCCGCCCCCAGGCCCAGCTGCATGGCGTGGCCTTTGGAGACTTGCGCGGGCTCGGCAAACAGCAGCCAGGCCATCATGCGCTGCACATATTCCAGCTCCAGCTCAAACGGCTCCGCCACGCGCATCGATCCCTGGATCCAGGGCGTGCCCAGGTGCAGGTGGCGCACCTCACCGTCGTCGGAAACGCTGACTTCCGGCAGCTCAGGGGTCGTGTTCTTTTTTCGGGTCATTCAGGCAGTCAAATCAATCTGTGGGCGGCCATCAGTTCCGCCCAGGCGGCCAATTTACGCGCAAAGCTCCATGAGGCGTTGGCCGGGCTGGTCGACGGAAGCCGCACCGCGGCGATCTGGGGGAAGTTTGGCGCACCCAGGCTGGCCAGCGCGGCCGGGGCATGCCGAAAACTCTCGGTACCGTTGTGCGCCAGGGCCGCCAGGCGCGGGCAGAGTCCTTGCAGGCGGGCAAAGTCGTTGACCCTGGCTTGGCGGATGCTGGCATCCAGGCTGCCGTCGCGTTCGCAGCTTTCGTAGACATCCCACATCCCGAGGCCGCGGGCCAGCAGCCAGTCGCAGCGCTGCGCGTAGGGGCCTGGCAGCGCATATTGCGGCCACAGCGCCTGCAGGATCTTCCAGAAATGGTTCTGCGGGTGGGCGTAATACTGCTGCGCCCGCAAGGAGGTTGCGCCTGGAAAGCTCCCCAGGACCAACACCACCGTCTCGCCGGACGCCACGGGTGGCAGCCCTTGCCAGCGGGCGGCGGTGGCTGGCGTGGCATCGGCGGCATGGACTTCAGGCATCCGGCGATTCTGGACCGAAACCGCGTGAGGCCCTTTGCTGGATCACAAAAAAGATAGCTGCAAACCGTGACCCATCCAGCGCAAACCTCCTAAATTGCTCCACATTTTGGCCGCTCGGAATGCGCTCACGCCACCGGCGCCAGCAGCGCTTCCAGCCGGGGCAACGCAGCACGTGCGTTGCGGGTTGTGGCCGCGGCCAAGGCCTGCGGAGTCTGGCCGCGCAGCTGTGCCAGCACCTCGGCAATGCGCGGCAACTCCCCCGGCGCATTGCGCCCCTGGGGTTGGCCGTCGGCCCGCTGGGCTGCCGTGGTGTAGAGCCAGTGGGGCTGGATATCGGGGGCGTCGGTTTCCATCACCAGGGCATCCCCGGGCAATTCAGCCGCCAGGCGGCGCAGCTGCAGGGCCCGGTCATAGGTCATGGCGCCGCCAAAGCCGAGCTTGAAACCTAACCCGATGAACACGTGCGCCTGCTGCAGGCTGCCATTGAAAGCGTGCGCAATGCCGCCCTGCACGGGCAGCTCGCGCAGGCCCTTGAGCAATTTGTCGGACGAGCGGCGTACATGCAATATCACCGGCAGATCGAACCGGCGCGCCAGCTGCAACTGCGCCCGGTAAAAGCGCTCCTGCCGGACCGGGTCGAGGTCGGCGACGAAATAGTCGAGGCCGATTTCGCCAATGGCGACGAGGCGTGGGTCCGCGCGGTGCTGTTCCAGTTCCGCGGCCAGCCGGTCCAGGTCTTCGTCCTCCGCACGCCCCGTGTACAAGGGGTGGATGCCGAGCGCGTAGCTGTCCCGATGCCGATGCGCCAGCTCCCGCACGGTGGCCCAGTTGCTGCGCTCCACCGCCGGGATCACGCAATGCGCCACGCCGCGTGTACGGGCTTCCTGGCGGACCGCATCGCGGTCGGGGTCGAACTCGGGCGCGTCCAGGTGGCAATGGGTGTCGATCCAGGCAGTCATCCATTCATGATGCCTCACGAAACCTTGCAGGTGCATCTGGCTCGGATACGTGCTAACGTGAAAACCATGCGCTTTTCCCAGGCGCAGTAGAAAAGGTGACAGGATGCCCCGGCCCGCCCTCTACAGCAGTTCCCGTCCGGCCCGCCGCCCCGCTGCGGAAGGGGACGTTCCGGCCACTGCGTCTGCCTCTCAAGCCTCTGCAGCCGATGACATCGGCCTCGCTCCCTCCAATCCTGACCTCCCCGTAGCTGCAGCCACAACCCCGCTGTCCCGGCGCCACCTGCGCAGCCTCTGGGCCATGATCGCGCTGCTCTCAGCCCTGCTGGTGGCCAGCCTGTGGCTGCACCAGCGCCCCGCCCCGCGCAAGATCACACAGGAAGACATCGACGCCGCGGTGCTGCGCACGCTGGAAACCACCACCCCACCCTCCGCCGCGGCCCGCGCTGTCGAGGCGATCTCGCCCTCCATCGTGCGGGTGGTGGGCTACGGCCGCAGCAAGAACGGCAAGGAAGAAGTCGAGCGCGGCGTGGGCACCGGCGTTGTCATCATCGACAAGGGCGTGATCCTGACCAATCTGCACGTGGTGGCAGGCTCCGACCGCATCGCCATCACCTTCCACGATGGCCTGGAGACCACGGCCAGCATCACCGGCGCCCAGCCCGAGAACGACCTGGCCGTGCTGCAGGCCCACAAAGTGCCCGACGACCTGTTTGCCGCCCCGCTGCGCTCCACGCAGGACCTGCGTCCAGGCGACCATGTGGTGGCCGTGGGTTTCCCGTTCGGTATCGGCCCGTCGGCCTCGGCGGGCGTGGTGTCGGGCCTCAAGCGCGAATTCACCTCGCCCGAGGGCAAGCGCCAGCTCAGCAACCTGATCCAGTTTGACGCTGCGGCAAACCCGGGCAATTCGGGCGGCCCGCTGGTCACGCTCGACGGCGAGGTGGTGGGCATCGTCACCGCCATCCTCAATCCCACCTCGGCGCGCACCTTCATCGGCATCGGCTTTGCGGTGCCCATCGAGAACGCGGCGTCTGCCGTGGGCATGCCCCCTTTCTGACCCTGCCTATCGACCCGTCTTCCTCAAGGAGCCCCATGGAATCCACCCCATCGCCCCATGCCACCAACGCCTCCACCGCCACCTTGATGGAACAGGTGCTCTACGAAGTCAAGCGCGTGGTGGTGGGCCAGGACCGCTTTCTGGAGCGCGTGATGGTCGCCATGCTCGCCCAGGGCCATTTGCTGGTCGAGGGCGTGCCAGGCCTGGCCAAGACGCTGACCGTGAAGACGCTGGCCAGCACCATTCAGGGCAGCTTCAAGCGCATCCAGTTCACGCCCGACCTGGTGCCCGCTGACCTGGTAGGCACCCGCATGTACAACCAGAAGACGGGTGAATTCAGCACGGCCCTGGGCCCGGTGTTCACCCACCTGCTCCTGGCCGATGAAATCAATCGCGCGCCCGCCAAGGTGCAAAGCGCCCTGCTCGAGGTCATGCAGGAGCGCCAGGTCACGATTGCCGGCGAGACGCACAAGGTGCCCGAGCCCTTCCTCGTGATGGCCACGCAAAACCCGATCGAGACCGAAGGCACCTACGCGCTGCCCGAGGCCCAGGTGGACCGCTTCATGATGAAGGTGCTGCTGGGCTACCCCACCGAAGAGGAAGAGTTCGTGATCGCACAGCGGGCGCTCGACCTGCCCGTACAGGTGTTGCCCGTGGCCACCACCGCCCAGCTGGCCGTGCTGCAGGCCGAGTGCCGCACGGTGTATGTGGACCCGTCCATGCTGCAGTACGCCGTCAAGCTGGTGGCCGCCACGCGCGTGCCGGCGCGGCACGGCTTGAAAGAGCTGGCCGGTTTCATCAGCTGCGGCGCCAGCCCGCGCGCCACGATTGCGCTGGCCGAAGGCGCGCAGGCCCTGGCCATGCTGCGCGGGCGCAACTACGTGCTGCCCGAGGACATGACCGACCTGGCCGCCGATGTGCTGCGCCACCGCGTTGCGCTGTCGTACGAGGCGCTCTCCGAGGGGCTGGACGCCGACGCACTGATCCAGAAGATCATGGCCAAGATTCCTGCGCCTGCACGCCCCTTGCACCACGAGCAAAAAGTTGCCTGAACTTTTTTGACGACCGCCATGAGCACCAAGCCGCCCGCAGCCCCTTCCGCCACGGTCCACGCACTGCCTACCCTGCCGGGGCAGGCCGACCGGCTGCTGCGCGAGCTGGAGTGGAAGGTGATTCGCCGCCTGGACGGCCTGCTTCAGGGCGACTACCGCACGCTGATGCGGGGCAGCGGGCTGGACCTGGCCGACCTGCGCGAATACCAGCCCCACGACGATGTGCGCCATATCGACTGGAACGTGACCGCACGCCTGAACGTGCCCCACGTGCGCGTGTTCACCGAAGACCGCGAGATGACCGCTTGGTTCCTGCTCGACCTGAGCCCGTCGATCAGCTTTGGCCCCGCGGGCCACGCCAAGCGCGACATCCTGACCGGCTTTGTCGCCGTGCTCTCGCGCCTGCTCACGCGCCACGGCAACCGCGTGGGCGCCATGCTGTACGGCGGCGGCAGCGACCAGGCCGAACGCGTGGTAGATGCCGTGCTGCCACCCCGCAGCAGCCGCGCCCACGTGCTGCATCTGGTGCACCGGCTGCTGACCCCCGAAAAAACCGCGCCCAAGCGCACCAAAGCGGGCGGTGGCGCCACTGAGCTGCACCGGCTGCTGCTGACAGGGCTCACCAACCTGCGCCGCCGCTCCACCGTGTTCGTGGTGTCGGATTTCATCAGCGCCCCCGGCTGGGAAAAGCCCCTGGCCCAGCTCGCCCAGCGGCATGACGTGGTGGCCGTGCGCCTGCTCGATCCGCTGGAGCTGGAGCTGCCCGACGTCGGCCTGATCACGCTGCGCGATGCCGAAAGCGGCGAACAACTGATGGTGGACACCCACGACGCCGGCTTTCGCCGCCGCTTTGCGCGCCTGGCCGCCGAGCGCGAGGCGACGCTGCGCGAAGGGCTGACCCACGCTGGCGCCGACACGTTGGAGCTGTGCACGGACGACGATCTGGTCGACGCCCTGCTGCGCTTCATGGACATGCGCCAGCGCCGCGTGCGGACGCCACGCGGCCGCACCATCGCGCCACTGGCAGGGGCATCGGCCGTGCCCGCCGCGGCCTGAACGACCACCCACACGCCACCCGAGGACCCGCACCATGGTTTTTCTCTGGCCCACCCTGCTCTGGCTGCTGCTGGTTGCGCCCCTCTTAGTGCTGCTGTACTGGTGGCTGCTGCACCGGCGCAAGAAGACCGCGCTGAGCTACTCCAGCCTGTCGCTGGTGCGCGAGGCGCTGGGCCCCGGCCAGCGCTTTCGGCGCCACATCCCGCCCGCGCTCTTCCTGCTGGCGCTGATCGCATTGCTGCTGGCTGCCGCCCGGCCGCTGGCGGTGATCACCTTGCCTTCGCAGGACCAGACCATCATGCTGGCCATGGATGTTTCGGGCAGCATGCGCGCGACCGATGTGGAGCCCGACCGCATCACCGCCGCCCAGAACGCCGCCAAGGCCTTCATCACCGAACTGCCGCGCCACGTGCGTGTGGGCATCGTGGCGTTTGCCGGCAGCGCCCAGCTGGCCCAGCTGCCCACGCAGAGCCGCGAAGACCTGGTCAAGGCAATCGACAGCTTTCAGCTGCAGCGCGGCACGGCCACAGGCAACGGCATCATGCTGTCGCTGGCCACCATCTTCCCCGACGCCGGGATCGACATCGCCGCGCTGGGCGGCCGCCAGGCCATGCGCCCCAAGCCCATCGACGAGATCGGCAACAAGCAGGACCCGGCCAAGACTTTCACCCCGGTGGCACCCGGCTCCTACAACTCGGCCGCCATCATCATGCTGACCGACGGCCAGCGCACCACCGGCGTCGACCCGCTCGAAGCCGCCAAGTGGGCAGCCGACCGCGGGGTGCGGGTGTACACGGTGGGGGTAGGCACGGTGCAGGGCGAGACCATCGGTTTTGAGGGCTGGTCGATGCGTGTGCGGCTGGATGAGGAGACCCTGAAGGCCGTGGCCACCCGCACCAATGCCGAATACTTCCACGCTGCAACGGCAGCGGATCTGAAGAAGGTGTACGAGACCCTCAGCTCACGCCTTACGGTGGAAAAGAAGGAGACCGAGATCTCCGCCCTGCTCGCACTGGCAGGCGCGGCCCTGGCCCTGCTGGCGGCGGCGTTGTCGGTGTGGTGGTACGGGAGGGTGATGTAGCAACCAGCATGTCGTCGACACGACGTGCCAACCAGGAGACATCCATGCGTTCTTTGATCCAAGCGTGCGCCTTTGTGCTCGTCGCCACGGCGGCCGGCACAGCACTGGCCCACAACTGCCCCAACGAAATGAAGGCCATCGACGCCAAGCTGGCCACCAATCCGAGCCTGTCGGCAGACAACGCCGCCAAGGTCAAACAGCTGCGCGCCGACGGCGAAGCGCACCACAAGGCGGGCAAACACGACGACTCGATGAAATCGCTGGCCGAAGCCAAGAAGATTCTCGGCATCTGAGCCGCGCCCCGGCCCGCAACGCTGGCCTCAGCGGTGGGGCCGCGCTTGCCTAACTTAACCGCCCCAGCACCAGCCGCACCACGCGGTCGCAGCGCGCGGCCAGCGACTCATCGTGCGTGACCATGACAAACGCAGTGCCCTGGTCGCGCGCCAGTTGCAGCATCAGGTCGAACACGCCGTCTGCCGTGGTGCGGTCCAGGTTGCCGGTGGGCTCGTCGGCCAGCACACAGGCGGGCCGCGTGACCAGCGCACGCGCAATCGCCACGCGCTGGCGCTCGCCGCCCGACAGCTCGGCGGGCCGGTGCATCAGGCGTTCTTTCAAACCGACGGAGGTGAGCACCCGCTCAGCCTCGGCGTGGCACTGCGCCAGCGGCATGCGGCGGATGCGCAGCGGCATGGCCACGTTGTCCAGCGCGCTGAACTCAGGCAACAGGTGGTGGAACTGGTAGATAAAACCCAGGTGCTGGTTGCGCAGCTGGCCCTGGCGTTCTGCCGACAGCGAGGACATTTCGTCGCCCTTCAGCCGCACGGTGCCTGACGTCGGCGCATCCAGTCCGCCAAGGAGGTGCAGCAGCGTGCTCTTGCCCGAGCCCGACGCGCCGACGATGGCCAGCGTTTCGCCGGCATGGATCTGCAGGTCCACGCCCTGCAGCACGGTCACGTCCAGGCGGCCTTCGGTAAAGCGCTTGGTGATGCCACGGGCTTCCAGTACGACCTGGTTTTTCAAGCCATTTTGGCCTCCAGCGCTTGATGGTACTGCGCTAGTAGCTACATTATTCATAGCGAAGTGCCTCGGCAGGGTTGACGCGGCTGGCGCGCCAGCTGGGGTACAGGGTGGCGACAAAAGCCAACACCAACGAGATGATGCCGATGGGCAGGATGTCGCTGCTTTGCGGCTCGCTGGGCATCTTGCTGATGAGGTAGATGTCCTTGGGCAAGAAGCTCGCGTTCAGCGCCTTCTCGATGGTCGGCACGATCACGTCGATGTTGAACGCGATCCCCAGGCCCAGCAGCAGGCCCACAGCCGTGCCGATCACGCCCACCATGGCGCCCTGCACCACAAAGATGCCCATGATGCTTTTCGGGCTCGCCCCCAGCGTGCGCAGGATCGCAATGTCGGCGCGCTTGTCGGTCACCGTCATCACCAGGGTAGAGACCAGGTTGAACGCGGCCACGGCCACGATCAGCGTGAGGATGATGAACATCATGCGTTTTTCGAGCTGAACGGCCGCGAACCAGGTGCGGTTTTGTTGGGTCCAGTCGCGGATCAGCAATTGGCCGCTCAGACTGCCCGCCAGCTGCTGGGCCACCTCGCGCGCCATGTGCAGGTCCTTGAGCTTCAGGCGCACGCCCGTGGGGCCTTCCAGGCGGAAGATGCGCTGCGCGTCCTCGTGGTGCAGCAGCACCAGGGCCGAGTCGTATTCGTAGTGGCCCGAGTCGAACGTGCCGGCCACCGTCATCTGCTTGAGGCGCGGCACCACTCCCGCCGGGGTGACCTGGCCTGCGGGCGCGATGAGCGTGACCACATCGCCAGCGCGCACGCCCAAGGCGCGGGCCAGTTCACCGCCCAGCACCACGCGGAATTCACCGGGCACCAGCTGATTGAGCACCTGCTCATTGGCAGCGGCCAGGTCGGTCACCGCGCCTTCGAGCGCCGGGTCGATGCCGCGCACCAGCGCGCCCTTCATGTCCTCACCCCGTGCCAGCAGCGCCTGGGCCGCCACAAACGGCGCAGCGCCCACCACGTTGGGGTTCTGCTTGGCCTCGGCCAGCGTGCGTGCCGGGTCGGCCAGGGCCGCGCCCTGGGGCGCAAAGATCTCGATGTGCGAGACCACGCTGAGCATGCGGTCGCGCACTTCCTTCTGGAAGCCGTTCATCACCGAGAGCACGATGATGAGCGCCGCCACCCCGAGTGCAATGCCCAACATGGACACGCCCGAGATGAACGAGATGAAGCCGTTGCGCCGCGTAGCGCGGCCAGCGCGCGTGTAGCGCCAGCCCAGGGCCAGTTCGTAGGGGATTTTCATGGATCAAAAAGAAAGGGCCAGCGCAGTGCGGAATGCACGCCACGGGCCGGGGCAGATTGTGGCATCCCGGACAATAGGCCCATGTCGGACACCCACCATTTGCTCATTCCCTACGCCGCCAGCGCCTCCCTGGGATGCCAGCAAGCCCTGCAGGGCCTGGCCCTGCCGCATCTGGACCGGCTTTTGGCCCGGCTCAGCCCCTACCCCGGCCACAGCGACAGTGGCGAGGAAACCAGTTTCTCCGCCCCCCACGAACGTGCCCTGGCGCGCGCCCTGGGCCTCCCCGCGCAAGACGGCCGCATCCCCTGGGCCGCATGGCATCGCCACCAGCAAGGCCAGCCGACAGACGGCGAGGCCTGGGCGTTCGTCACGCCCTGCCAGTGGCAGGTCAGCACCGACCATGTCACGCTGCGCGGCCCCGAGCAGCTCGCGCTGGACGAGGCCGCATCGCGCGCGCTGCTGGCCATCGTGTCCCCCTGGTTTGCCGAAGACGGCATCGCCCTGCACTACGACCAGCCCACACGCTGGCTGGCCAGCGGCCCACTGTTTGCCCAGCTTGCCACCGCCTCGCTGGAGCGCGTGCTGCAGCGCGACGTGCGCGCCTGGATGCCGGATGTGAAAGAGGCCCGCACGTTGCACCGACTGCACAGCGAGATGCAGATGCTGCTCTACACCCACGCCTTCAACGACGAGCGCTCGGAGCGCGGACTGCCGGTGATCAACTCGTTCTGGGTGCATGGCACGGGTCCATTGCCTTCGCCTGCGCCTTCAGCAACCCCTGCCCCGACGGTGCCCTCCACCTTGCGCGACGCCGCAGTCAACGAAGACTGGCGCGCCTGGGCCGCGGCCTGGGCGGCGCTGGACGCTGGCCCCGTGGCCGACCTGCTGCGTAAGGCCGAAGCCGGCGCGGCCGTGTCGCTCACGCTCTGCGGCGAGCGCAATGCGCTGGCCTTCCACACCGCACCCCGCACGCTGGTCCAGCGTTTTCAAAGCATTTTCAGGCCCCAGCGCTTTATGGACGTGCGCGAGCAGCTATGAAAATAATAGCAAGAGACATTCCCCCCCGCGCCGCCTGGGCGCTGGAACAGGCCGGCGTGCACCCGCTGCTGGCGCGCCTGTACGCGGCGCGCGGCGTGCGAGGCAAGGACGAGCTGGACGACGGCCTGGCCCGGCTGCTGCCGCCCAGTGGCGACAAGGGCCTCAAGGGCGTTGAGACCGCCGCCCGGCTGCTGGCTGACGCCATGGCGCAGAACAAACGCCTCGTGATCGTGGCCGACTACGACTGCGACGGCGCCACCGCCTGCGCTGTGGGCGTGCGCGGGCTGCGGCTGCTGGGCGCGCAGCATGTGGACTACCTGGTGCCCGACCGCGTGACCGACGGCTACGGCCTCACCGCATCCATCGCCCGCCGCGTGGCCGAGCGCGGCGCCGACGTGCTGATTACGGTGGACAACGGCATCGCCAGCGTAGAGGGCGTGGCCGAGGCCAAGGCGCTGGGCCTCACCGTGGTCGTCACCGACCACCACCTGCCCGGCCCCGAGCTGCCGGTGGCCGACGCCATCGTCAACCCCAACCAGCCCGGCTGCACGTTCGAGAGCAAGTCCATGGCCGGCGTGGGCGTGATGTTTTATGTGCTGCTGGCGCTGCGCGCCGAGCTGCGGGCGCGGGGCGTGTTTGATGCGGCCAGCCAACCCAAGCTCGACCCGCTGCTCACCTTGGTGGCGCTGGGCACCGTGGCTGACGTGGTCAAGCTCGACGCCAACAACCGCCGCTTGGTCGCGCAGGGCTTGCGGCGCATCCGCGCGGGCCAGATGCCGGCCGGCGTGGCCGCACTGTTCCACGCCGCCGGCCGCAAGGCGCCCGTGGCCACCACATTCGACTTCGGCTTTGCTTTGGGCCCGCGCATCAACGCCGCAGGCCGCCTGGCCGACATGACGCTGGGCATTGAATGCCTGCTGACCGACGACGCGGGCCGCGCCGCCGAGCTGGCCGCCACGCTCGATGGCATCAACCGCGAGCGCCGCGAGATTGAAGGCGGCATGCGCGAGCAGGCCATGCTGATGGCCGAGAGCCTGTTCCAGGAAGATGAAGAACCGCCGCCGGCGATCAGCGTGTTCGACCCCGATTTTCACGAAGGCGTGGTCGGCATCGTGGCCAGCCGCATCAAGGACAAGCTGCACCGCCCGACCTTTGTGTTTGCAGCCAGCAGCGCGCCGGGCAAGGAGCACGAGCTCAAAGGCTCGGGTCGCTCGATCCCCGGCTTTCATCTGCGCGATGCGCTCGACCTGGTGGCCAAGCGCCACCCGGGCGTGATCCTCAAGTTTGGCGGCCACGCCATGGCGGCGGGCTGCACGGTGGCCGAAGAAGCTTTCGAGCTGTTTGAGCGCGCCCTGGCCCAGGTGGCGCAGGAGTGGCTGGACGCCGCCACCCTCACCCGCCGCATCGAGACGGACGGACCCCTGGCCCCCGAATACTGCCGCGCCGACATGGTGGACACCCTGCACCACGAGGTCTGGGGCCAGGGTTTTGCGCCCCCCACCTTCAGCGAAGAGGTGCAGATCGTGAGCCAGCGCCTGGTCGGCGAGGCCAAGAACCACCTGTCGATCAAGCTCATGCACCAGGGCAACCCGGTGGATGCCATCTGGTTCGGCCACACCGAGCAACTGCCCGCGCGTGTGCTGCTGGCCTTCCGGCTCGATGTGAACGAGTGGAAGGGCGAGCGCAAGGTGCAGTTTCTGGTCGAGGGCGCGCAGGTGTAGGGAGGCTGCACGGGGGCACGCAGCGCCCGGCAAGCCGTGCCTGGTGGTCTCAAGGTCGGGGTAGGTCAAAAGGGGGCGAACGCGGTGCCCGCCACTGCGCTCCCTGCAGTAAGACCCGCTGCCAGGGCAAGCACTTCGCGATACCCATTGTCCGAGCCTCCAGGCGCAGGCCGCAGCGGCCGACCGTGACGGCGGCGGTGGCCGTGCGCACGCCCATGGGTGCCGCCCTTCAGGCCTGCGCCGGGCCTTTGGCGCGCTGGCGAATCGCCGTCACCGGTTCACCGCCATGCCCCCAGTTCTCCGGGTCGACCTCGTCAATGATCACCGTGACCGTGTCGGGGCGTTTGTCCAGCACTTGCTGCATGAGTTGCGTGACGCCGGTAATCAGCGCGGCCTTTTGCGCGGCGGTGGTGGGCACGTCACGGCGCGCCAGGCGGATGTTGACCAGGGGCATTCGTCTTTCCTTCTTCAGAGCGTCAAGCTGGATAAAGCAAAAAAAGGCAGCCGAGGCTGCCTTGGAGGACGGGCGCCAGCGGCATTTTTAAGTAAAAACGGCCGCCTGCGCTGGATGAATAAGCACTTGTAGCTATCAAATCAGGAGCAAATGTCTTTGCGCCTGCGATAGTTCAGAAGCTTTCCCAATCGTCATCCCCACCATTGGCCGCAGCGCGCGGTGCGGGGGCCGAGGATGCGGTGGGGGGTCGCGCAGCGGGAGGGCGTGCCGCTGGCGGCCGCGCGGCCGGGGCAGGAGCCGCCGACGATGACAGCCGCGGCGCCGCCGCGGTGCGCGGTGCGGCGGGCTTGGTGCCGGTGACCCGCGGGGCGCTGGCCGAGGCCGGTTTGTTGCCCACCGCGGGCCTTGGCGCTGCGGCAGGGGCCGGCGCAGGGCGTGGCGCTGGGGCCGGAGCACGCACCGCGACCGCGCCGACGTTGAACACCGACACCACTTCGGCCAGCCGCTGGGCCTGGTCGCGCATCGATGCGGCCGCGGCGGTGGATTCCTCCACCAGCGCCGCGTTCTGCTGCGTCATCTGGTCCAGGTGCGTCACGGCCTGGTTGACCTGGGCGATGCCATCGCGCTGCTCGCCGGACGACGCGGTGATCTCGCCAATGAGGTCGCTCACGCGCTGCACGCTGGCCACGATCTCGCCCATGGTCTGGCCGGCCTGGGCGACCTGCGCCGAGCCGGACTCGACGTTTTCGACCGAGGCGCTGATCAGGTTCTTGATCTCCTTGGCGGCCTCGGCGCTGCGCCCGGCCAGGCTGCGCACTTCACTGGCCACCACGGCAAAGCCGCGGCCTTGTTCGCCCGCCCGGGCGGCTTCCACCGCAGCGTTCAGCGCCAGGATGTTGGTCTGGAAGGCGATGCCATCGATCACGCCGATGATGTCGCTGATCTTGCGCGAGCTGTCGGTGATCTGCTGCATGCTGGTGACCACCTGGCCCACCACCTCGCCGCCGCGGGCCGCCGCCTGCGCTGCCGTGCCCGCGAGCTGGTTGGCCTGGCGGGCCGTGTCGGCCGACTGGCTCACCGTGGCGGTGAGTTCTTCCATGCTGGCCGCGGTTTCCTCCAGGTTCGAGGCAGTCTGCTCGGTGCGGGCCGACAGGTCGTGGTTGCCATTGGCGATCTGGATCGACGCGGACGAGACCGCGTCCACGCCGCCGCGCACCTCGCTCACCACGCCGCGCAGGCGGTTGGACATGGCCGACAGCGAGCGCAGCATGTGACCGAACTCGTCCTTGCGGGTGGACTGCAGTTCGCGCGTGAGGTCGCCAGCAGCAATCGCATCGATGGTCTGCACGGCTTCCTCGAGCGGCACGGTGATCGAGCGCACGAGCTTCCACGCGAGCAGCAGCACCACCACGATCAGCACGGCCGACATCACCAGGCCCTGGATGGCATAGGCCACGCGGCGCTGGGTGGTTTCTGCACGGATCTCTTCGCGCCGTTTTTGCAGCACCGCCACAAAGTCATCCTGCGCCTTGAGGTAGCGCGCCACCAGGGGGGTGAGTTCGTTGTCGGCAAACTGCTGGGTCGCCACGCCGTCGCCCGCGCCCTTGAGCTCCCAGGTCTTGGCGGTGGCGGCCAGCACCAGCTTGCGTTCGGCCAGCACTTTTTCGAGCGCGGCTTTTTCCTCAGGCGCCGTGGCGCCGGCCACGATGCCCTCTTGGATCTTGTTGATGCCGCCAATGATTTCCTTGACCTTGGCGTCGTACTGCTGCGCCAGCACCGCATCGGTGGTGACCGCGCCGCCCATCACCATGTTCACCGCGGTCTCGGTGGCGCCGCGCCAGCGTATGGCGGCAGAAATGCGCTCTTCGATCTCGACCACCTGGTCCATCGCGCCCGACATCGAGGTGTTGCCCCGGTATTGCTGGTAGCCGGAAATGACCAGCATGACCAGCATCAGCAAAAGAAAAGCGCCCCACAGTTTTCTTGCTACCCGGATATTGTCGATTTGCATGGTGTTCTCTTTGTCGAAACGTGGGAGTGGCGAGTATGCAGGCACACGCCATGCACAGCTGCACGCGGGCGCTGATGGCGCCAAGGCCTGCAAACCCCTGCCGGGGGCGGCGGCGGCGCAACGCAATGCCCCTCTGGCCAGTGTTGCCGGGCGCGCGCGACCGCGTTATTGGTACAAGCCCTAAAATGCCAGCGTGACCCCCCCCATCCTCAACGCCGACCTTCACTGCCATTCCGTCGTATCCGATGGCACCCTGACTCCCGAAGACTTGGCCGCGCGCGCCAAGGCCAACGGGGTCGAGTTGTGGGCGTTGACCGACCACGACGAGGTCGGCGGCCAGCACCGGGCCATCGCTGCCGCGCATGCGCAGGGCATGGCCTACCTCACGGGGGTCGAAATCTCCGTCACTTTTGCCGACACCACGGTCCACATCGTGGGCCTGGGGTTTGATCCCGACAACGAGCAGCTGGCCCAGGGCCTGGCCGCCACCCGCGGTGGCCGCGGTGAACGCGCGCTGGACATGGCCGAGCAGCTGGCCAAGGTGGGCATCAAGGGCGCGTACGAAGGCGCGCTGCAGTTTGTGGGCAACCCGGCACTGATCTCGCGCACCCATTTCGCGCGCTTTCTGGTGGAAACCGGCGTGTGCCGCGACACCCCCGAGGTGTTTCGCAAATACCTCACCGAAGGAAAGCCCGGCTACGTGCCGCACCGCTGGGCGTCGCTGGGCGATGCCGTGCGCTGGATCACCGGCGCGGGCGGCATGGCGGTGATCGCCCATCCGGCGCGTTACAAGTTCACGGCCAACGAAGAATTTGCGCTGTTTTCCGAGTTCAAGCAGCACGGCGGGCGCGGCGTGGAGGTGGTGACCGGCAGCCACAGCGCGTCCGAATACGTCACCTACGCCGCGATGGCGCAGGAGTTCGACCTGGCCGCCTCGCGCGGCAGCGATTTCCACAGCCCGGACGAGTCCCACACCGACCTGGGAACCCTGCCGCTGCTGCCCGGCCAACTAACCCCCGTGTGGGAGCTGCTGGCAGAGCGCATCCGCCACCCCGCTGCCGCTTAAGACGGCGCCCCCTCCAACACCATGGCCCAGTATTTCGAAGCGCACCCCGACAACCCCCAGCCGCGGCTGCTCAAGCAAGCGGCCATGCTGCTGCAAAAAGGCGGGATCGTGGCCGTGCCGACCGATTCGAGCTACGCGCTGGTCTGCCACCTGGACGACAAGGACGCCGTGGACCGCCTGCGCCGCATCCGCCAGGTGGACGACAAGCACCACCTCACGCTGCTGTGCCGCGACCTGTCGGAACTGGCCAACTACGCGCGGGTGGACAACCGGCAGTACCGCCTGCTCAAGCTGGGCACGCCCGGGCCCTACACCTTCATCCTTGAAGCCACCAAGGAAGTGCCGCGCCGCGTGAGCCACCCCTCGCGCAAGACCATCGGCCTGCGGGTGCCCGACCGCAAGGGTCTGCAGCTGCTGCTGGAACTGCACGGTGCGCCGCTGTTGGCCACCACGCTGATCCCGGCGGGTGAGACCGAGCCGCTGAACGACCCGCAAGAGATCCGCGCGCGCTACGAAAAACTGCTGGATGCCATCGTGGACGCAGGCGCCTGCCCGCTGGAGCCCACCACGGTCATTGACCTCACGCCCATGGGCAGCGGCGGCGATCCGGAAGTCATCCGCGAAGGCCGCGGTAGCCTGCAGGCGCTGGGGTTGTAGCGCCGAAAACCCCAGGCTCGGCTTTGCCTCTGCAAGCGCGTGCGTTTTGAATTAGCGCTCCAAGGAGTCTATTGAGGGCTCACTACCTGCGACTGAGGTTGCTGCCTAGAAGCCGAGCATAGACCGGTCCCGCTCCCAGTAACAAGCGCCCAAAACTGGCGCTGCCCAATACCAGCACCACCGTGGAACTGGCTCCGCCAGGCCACTGGTGGTGTCCCCCTCAGGGGGAAGCGGCGCAGCCGCTCAGGGGGCATAAATCCTTCCAGGCCACTGGTGGTGTCCCCTGAGGGGGAAGCGGCGCAGCCGCCCAGGGGGCTACAGCTTGAACGCGCCGACCGCCTGCTCCAGGTCACGCGCCTGCGCCGTCAGCCCCGCGGCGGTGTTGACGGCGTTCTGCACCAGTGCAGCGGTTTCCTGCGTGGTGCCGTCCATGTGCGAGACCGCCACGTTCACGTGGCTGATGGCGTCGCTCTGCTCGCGCAGGGCGGTGGAGATTTCGCTCAGCAGCGAGCTGACCTGGCCCACGGCGGTGACGATCTCCTGCATGGTCTTGCCGGCCTTGCCGACCTGGCCGGCGCCGCTTTCCACCTGCTCCACCGATGCGCTGATCAGCGCCTTGATCTCGCGCGCCGCCACGGCGCTGCGCTGGGCAAGGTTGCGCACTTCGCTGGCTACCACGGCAAAACCGCGGCCTTGCTCACCGGCGCGGGCGGCTTCGACCGCGGCGTTCAGCGCCAGGATGTTGGTCTGGAACGCGATGCCTTCGATGACCTGGATGATGTCCACGATCTTGCGCGAGCTGCCGCTGATGGCCTGCATGGTCTGCACCACTTCGCCCACCACGGTGCCGCCATGCTCGGCAATGCCCGACGCTTTGACGGCCAAATCGCTGGCCGAATGGGCGCGCTCGGCGTTCTGGCGCACGGTGGCGGTCAGCTGCTCCATGCTGGCCGCGGTTTCGGTCAACGATGCCACCTGGTCTTCTGCCCGGCGCGAAAGGTCGGTGTTGCCGTGGTCGATGTGGTCTGCAGAGGTGCTGATCGCGTCCGCGTCGTCCTTGATGCGCGAGACCAGGTCAGTGAGCGTGTCTTCCATCGTGCCGAGTGCACCCAGCAGCCGCCCGAAATCTCCTTTCAACTCGGTGCTGAACTCCTGGCTCAGGTCCCCCGAAGCGACCGTCTCCGCAATCAGGATGGCCTGGTTGAGCGGGCTCACGATGCTGCCGCGCAGACCGACAAAACCCATCAGCGACAGCGCGATGACGGCCAATCCGCCGCCCACGATCCACCAGCGTGCGCTGGACAGATGTTCCTGACCGGCCTGTGCCGCGCGCTGGGCATCGGGCCCGGCGGCTGCAGCGGTGGCGGACCCCATGCCCACGAGCACAGCGACGATGAGGGTGATGCCGCCAAACGCCAGGATGAGGCGGGTTCCGATTCTGAGCTGATCAAAGGGCACGGGATGGGTCTCCAGGAGCTTGGCAAAAACAGGTGCAGGCGGTCACGGGGCGACGCCGTCGGGTGGGATTGGTAACCGAATGCGACATGCTATCAATGATTGGAAGCGCGGGCCAGCGGGCCGCGCCTCCCGGTCAGCGCTGTGTCTTTTTTGGCGCGGTGGGTTGCACAGCGACGGGTTGAACCAGTAGGCACCAGCGCGTTTGGCCCCGTTGGTGTGCGCGACTTGCTCAGGTGTTTTCAAGGCAATTTTTCAAGGATTTTTGGCCGCTAGCGCTTGCTGCATATGGTCGTATAGCTATTATTAGGATAGCAATTGATCCTCAGCCGCCCGGGCGCGGTGGAGACTGCGCTTGCCGCTGTGTTTGCCGGTGTACATCGCGGCGTCGGCTTGCTGCAGAAGCCGCTGTGCGTCCTGGCTGTCCAGCGGCGCCAGTGCATAGCCGATGGTCAGCCCCACCGACAGCTGCAGCGGCCCCACGGCGAAGGGCTGCTCGAACGCCTCCAGCAGCGCACGGCCCAGTGCCTCGGCCTCTGCAGCGCTGTGGAGCCCGGGGGCCATCAGGATGAACTCGTCGCCACCGAGCCGCGCCACCACGTCTGCCGCGCGGCACCGGCCCTGCAGGCGCTGCGCCACCGCCACCAGCAGGGCATCGCCCACGTCGTGGCCATGGCGGTCGTTGATGGGTTTGAAACCGTCCAGGTCCATCAGGTAGACCGCCACGGGGCGCTCGGGCGTTGCGCGGGGCAGCGCGGCCTGCAGGGCCTGCTGCAGGCCGCGCCGGTTCATGAGGCCGGTCAAAGGATCGCTGTGCGCCAGCGCATGCATCTGGTCGCGCTCGTGCAGCGCGCGCTGCGCGGCCGCCTGCAGCGCCTGCGTGCGCAGGCCCATCACACGCAGGAAGAGCAGCATGTCCAGCGTGGCTCCGATCTGAAAGGAGTGCAGGGTCCAGAAATTGGCCGGCAGCACGCCATACACGAGGCCGGCCATGACCAGGACCGCGATATCAAAGACGGTCCAGGCCAGCAGCAGCGTGCCGCCGATCGGATCACGCTGGCGCCACCGACGCACCGCGGCCGGCAAGCTCAGCAGCAGGGGCATGGGCCCCACCAGCGCAATGTAGACCGTGGTGGTGCGCACGCTCAGCAGGTCCAGCGCAAAGACCAGGCCGCACAACACCGTCAACCCGGCGCCCGCGTGCATTGCGCGCTGGTAGCGGCTGTGGCGCCCAGCCCCCGCGAGCGTGTGGCACAGAAACAAGAACGAGCCCGCAAGCCCCAGCAACCCGGCCAGCACCGCGCCGTGCAGCTCCATCCAGACGTTGCCCGGCCAGAAAAACTGCACTGCAATACCAAAAAACTGCAAGGAAAATCCCGCGCTGCCGAACACCACCAAGGCGTAGTAGCCAAACAGCCGCTCGCGCTGCAGCAGGTACTGGATCAGGCTGTAGACCAGCAGACAGAAGGCCACGCCGTTGAGGAAGCCCTGCAGCATCTGCTCACGCAGCGCACGGTACTGGGCCACCGGCTGCTCGCTGAGCGTGATTGGCAGGATCAGCGGGCCGGGCGAGCGCACGCGCACCAGCAATTCATGGCGCTCGCCGGGCGCCAGCGGCAGCACCATCGCCGGTGTGCGGCTGGCCAGCGTGGCCGGGCCCGGGGGGCGCAGGTACCCACCTTGCTGCTGGCGCAGCACTTGGCCGGCGCGTGCCACGACGATGTCGAGCTCCTGCACCGACCCGTACTCCACGGTCAGCACCCAGTGGCTTTCAGGCTGCCGCGGCGCCACGACCGGGATGTGCAGCCACATCGCTTCCTCGCGCACCCCCAGCGACCCACCGCGCCGGGCCGGTTCTTCAAAACGGTCAAGCTGCTGCAGAACCTGTTGCGCGCTGAGCGAATGGCTGGGGTCCGCGAGGATGCGGATATTCGGCCACGCGTCTTGTGGTGACGCGCCAATCTGCAGCTGCAGCGGTTCGCCGTGCGGGGCTGGCTCCACCTGCACCGCGCCAGTGGCATCCCACACTGCACCGCAGAGCATCAGGCCCAGCAAGATGGCCCGGCAAATCCGGCGCCAGGGCTCACCGATGGCGCCCAGGTCGCTGTGCACGTGTGCAGGGAAATGCATCAGAGGGGCGGAATAGGACTTGTTGCTGGACGTAGCCGCGTGCAGTGTAGGCCAGCGCACGGGGCCCTCCACAAGCTGCGCCGCCCCGTCTGAGACAATCGACCGGTGGACATCTCCAATCTCATCCAAACCGTTCTGATCTACGCCCTGCCGGTACTGTTTGCCATCACGGTGCACGAGGCAGCCCATGGCTACGCCGCGCGGCACTTTGGCGACAACACCGCGTACATGATGGGGCGCATCACCCTGAACCCCATCAAACACATCGATCCGGTCGGCACGATCTTGATGCCGCTGCTGCTGTACTTCGCCACCTCGGGCGCGTTCTTGTTTGGCTATGCCAAGCCGGTGCCCGTCAACTTCGGCAACCTGCGCAACCCCAAGCGGCACATGGTGTGGGTGGCGCTGGCGGGGCCAGCGTCCAACTTCTTCCAGGCGATTTTCTGGGCGGTGCTGCTGGTTTCCATGGTGGGCTCGGGGGTGGAGGAGCGCTTCTTCATTGAGATGGCGCGCGCCGGGGTGCTGGTCAACCTGGTGATGTGGGCGTTCAACCTGTTCCCGCTGCCGCCGCTCGACGGCGGACGCATCCTGGTGGGCCTCTTGCCGTGGAAGCAGGCGCACATGGTGTCGCGCATCGAGCCTTGGGGCTTCTTCATCGTGATGGGCCTCGTGATCGCGGGCGTGGTGGGCACGTTCTGGCTGCGCCCGCTGATGTCGCTGGGCTACGGCGCCATCACCCTGTTGCTCACGCCCTTGACCGCGCTGCTGCGGTGATCCCCATTCCCCTTCGTTTTCTGGCAAAGCTGTCCCCATGAGCATCACGCGTTTTCTCACCGGCATCACCACCACGGGCACGCCCCACCTGGGCAACTTCGTAGGCTCCATCCGCCCCTCGGTGGCGGCCAGCCTCACGCCCAACGTGCAGAGCTTTTACTTTCTGGCCGACTACCACGCGCTCATCAAGTGCGAGGACCCTGTGCGCATCCAGCGCTCCACGCTCGAGATCGCGGCCAGCTGGCTGGCGGCAGGCCTCGACCCTGAAAAAGTCACGTTCTACCGCCAGTCCGACATCCCGGAGATTCCCGAGCTGACCTGGCTGCTCACCTGCGTGACCGGTAAAGGCGTGCTCAACCGCGCGCATGCCTACAAGGCCAGCGTGGACAAGAACACCGCCGCCAGCCGCGAGCAGGACGATGGCGTGACGGCCGGCCTCTTCATGTACCCGGTGCTCATGGGCGCCGACATTTTGATGTTCAAGGCGCACAAGGTGCCCGTGGGCCGCGACCAGATCCAGCACATCGAGATGGCGCGCGACATGGCCGCGAGCTTCAACCACCTGTACGGCGACCACTTCGTGCTGCCCGAGGCCGCCATCGACGACCACGTGGCCACCTTGCCGGGGCTCGATGGCCGCAAGATGAGCAAAAGCTACGACAACACGATTCCGCTGTTCAGCTCGCGCGAGCAGCTCAAGAAGCTGATCGGCGGCATCGTGACCGACTCGCGTGCGCCCGGCGAGGCCAAGGAGGTCGAGGGCTCGGCGCTGTTTCAGATCTACCAGGCGTTTGCCACGCCTGCCGAGACCGAAGCCCTGCGCAAGGCCTATGCAGACGGCATTGCCTGGGGCGATGCCAAGCAGTTGCTGCTCGAACGGGTGGACCAGGTGATCGCCCCGATGCGCGCGCAGTACGAAGAGCTCATCCACAACCCTGCGCGCATTGAAGCCACCCTGCTGGCGGGTGCCGAACGCGCCCGTGCGATGGCCACGCCGTTCATGCGCGAGCTGCGCGGCGCCGTGGGCCTGCGCAGCCTGGGCCAGGCCGCCACCGCGGCCAAGCCGGTGAAGGCGGCCAAGGCCGCTCTGCCCGCGTTCAAGCAATACCGCGAGGCCGACGGCAAGTTCTACTTCAAGCTCGTGGCCGCCGACGGCCGCCTGCTGCTGCAAAGCACCGGTTTCGACGCGCCCAAGGAGGCCGGCCAGGCCATCGGCCAGCTGCAAAAGGACGCAGGCGCGCTGCAGGCCCTGGCCCCACGCCTGGCGCCAGTGGATGGTGTGCAGGGTGACGAGGTGGCTGCAGCGCTGAAGGCGCTGGCAGAGGCTGCCGCCGCGTCCTGAACGAATCACCGCGCTTGAACAAAAAGCCGGCCCCTGTGGCCGGCTTTTTTTGTTTGCTATTAATTAGATAGCTATCAGCGCTTATTCATCAAGCGCTAGCGGCCAAAAAAGCTTTAATCCCGGTACCGCACCAGCGCCCACAGCGTTGGCCGCTCGCCCTGGCGCAGGCCGGTCTGCACCGTGCCGGTGAAGCTCCAGCGTCGGTCCAGCGATTCCCAGCCGTGGCCCAAGGCCAGGCTCCAGCCGGGCGGGCGCAGGGTCGTGTTGGCCTCGTCGGTGTAGCGCGCGCCGCGCCACGTCATGCGCAGCAGCGAGAAGCTGCGGCCTTCGTGCCGCCACGTGGTCTGGGCCAGCACCACATGCCGGGCAAAGCCGGGCAGTTGCAGGCCCGCAAAGCCTGCACCGGTGTTGCGCGAGTCGGTGTGGATGTAGCTGCCCAGCACGCTCCAGCGCGGCCCGAGCAGGTGGTTGACCGACACGCTGGCCTGCGCCAGGTGCCCCTGGCCAAAGATGGGCGACCCTTCGTAGGTGTTGAGCGTGGTCTGCGCGTTGAGCACCACCGGCGCGATGTTGCCCACGTTGTCGAACAGTGCGCTGGTGTTTTGCGCAAACAGCCGGCCCCCTTGCGCCAGCAGGTTGCTGATGCGCTGGCCCGACAGGCTCGCCCCGAGGAAGGTGGATGCGTTCAGCTCCCAGTCGAACTGCACGGCGTGCTTGCGCGCGTAGCTGCCGGCCAGCAGGTACTGGTTGTCCACCGCAATCGCGCCCGTGGCCACCGGCGCCAGCGTGTGGGTGCTGGGGGCGCGCAGGCTTTCTTGGTACGCCCAGTGCAGCGCGCGGCCGGGCCCCAGGCGCAGGCTGGCGCCCACGCGCGGCAGCAGGCGGCGGCGGTGGGCGGCGCTGTCGTTGAGGGGATCGAGCAGGTCCTCGCCGGTGGCGGTGTCGGTGAAGCGGTCGTTTTGCTGCGTGGTCATGTGCGGCCAATAGGCCTCGGCCATCCAGCTCCAGGCGCCGCTGCGCCATTCGCCCGCCACCCAAGGCATGCTGTAGCGCTCGGTGTTGGTGCGCGGCGTGGTGATCTGCAGGTCAGAAATCGCGCTGCCGCTATCGCGGTCCACGCGCTCCCAGCCCAGGCTCAGGCGGTGCGCGCCCCACAGCACCGTGTGTCGCAAAAACACGCCTTTCTCGTCGCTGGTAAAGCGGTAGTCCTGCGGGCCGTAGCGGGCGTCGTCCAGCACCAGGCCCACGGTCTGGCGGCCGGTATGGACCTTGATCCAGGTCTGGCTGTCGGCCGACCAGCGCCACGACGCGCCCATGTCGGTGCGGCGTGCGCGTGTTTCGGCGCCGCCGTTGAAGGTGACGCTGTTGCCAAAGTCCAGGCCGTCCGGAAAACGGTAGCGCAGCGTGGTGTCGCCATGCAGCGCAAAAAGCGCCAGGCTTTCGGTCGGCCGGGCGCCCACTGCCAGGTCGATGCCGGGCGATGACATGCGGTAGCGCGTGTTGGGCGGTCCTTCGCGCGGCCACATCTGCACGTCGATGGCGCGCACCAGCCAGGCCACCGGCAGGGTGCTGGCGGTCAGGCCGCGGTGGCCCACATCCACGGTGGCGTTGTGGCGCAGCGGGTTGCGCTCGGCGCTGGCGCCCGCGGTCCATTCGCTGCCGGTGGTCAGCATCAGCGGTGCGCGCTTGTCGCTGGCGCCAAACACGGTGGGGTCGGTAAGGTAGCCCTGAAATAGCTCGGAACGGCGGTTGAAGTCGCTCTCGTACCTGTCGGCCAGAAAGAAGTGGCTGCCCGCCCACAGCGGGTAGTACGAAGCACTGGCGTACGCGCGGGCCCAGTGCTCCATGCCGAAGTCCCCGAGGGCCTTGCCCAGGTTGGCCGAGCCCTGGCTGTCCGACGCGAGCGCGTTGAGCGACTTGAGGTACGGCAGCCGCGTGAGCGCCTCGCGCGCCGCGGCAATGGCCTGCACCGGCTCGCCGCTGTCGTTGCGCAGCATGGCCTCGATCTGCCAGGGCAGCGGGTCGCGCGGGTCGGCCAGGCGCGCGCGGTCCAGGGCATCCAGCGCGGCGGCGCGTTCGCCCAGTGTGTACTCGGCCACCGCCAGCCACACCTGGGCGCGCGCATGGCGCGGCTCGATCACCAGGGCCTTGAGCAGCTGGGTGCGCGCCGTCTCCGCATCGCCCTGGCGCAGGGCCAGCAGTCCGGCGCCCGCCAAGCCCACGTAGTCGTCCGCCGCCAAGGCCAATGCGGCATCGAAGCCGGCGCGGGCTTCGGGCAGGCGCAGCGACTCGGTGGCGGCGGTGGCCAGCTCGCTCTGGTAGGTGGGGTCATTGGGGGCGAGCGCCACCGCACGCTCCAGCGCGGCACGGGCCACCCGCGCGTCGCCGCGCTCGTGTTGCGCGCGGCCCCAGGCCCACAGCGCTTGTGCCCGCAGTGCGGCGGGCACCGCGCCCGCGCTGTTCAAGGCGTGGTCCACCGCCGTGCGGTACCGGGCCAGCGCGGTATCGGCCTGCCCGTCCAGGCGATGCCAGTCGCCGTCGGCCAGCAGCAGTTCGATGGCGTCGGGCGCGGCCGCGCGCGTGGCGTCGAGCCACCGGCGCCCCTCGTGCTGCCGGTCCAGCGCCATGAGGAGTTCAGCCCGGCGGGCCGCCGTGCGCGCATCGCGCGTGCGCTGCCAGGCCGCGGCCAGGCGGGTTTGTGCGGCCTCGATCTGGCCGCCCAACACATCCAAATCCGCCAAGGCCAGGTCGGCCACTGCGCTGCCCCCGCCCTGCGCGGCCATCGCCTGCAGCTGCTGCTGCGCGCTGCCCCATCGCCCGGCCTGCAGATCAGCGCGGACGGCGGCGAGGGCGGGCGAAATGCCCGTCGCTTGAAACTCCGCCCAGCGCGCCACGTTGGCCGGATAGGCCATCACCCACTGCACCCGGTCGCGCGGGCTGACCAGCAGGCGTTTGACCGGCGCACGGCCCGGCTCCGCGGTGCCCTGCTCCGCCGGGCCCAGCTGTACGCTGCCCTGGGCGTTGGACAGCTCCACCAGCCCCGACAGCACGGTCAGGGTGGTGCGCCCGGCCGCGTCCACCTCCACATCCCAGTCGGTGCCGCGCACCACGGCCAGCGCCGCAGGGGTTTGCAGCTGCAACGCGGCGGGGGTCTTTTTGGTGCGGGCCCACAGGCGGCCGGCAGCCAGCTCCAGCACGGTGCGGGCGGGTTGCGACTCGCACAGGCGCACCTGGGCCTCCGCCGCCATGCGGATCTGCGTGCGGTCGGCCAGCAGCAGCGCGGCCGATGACAGGGCCAGCGTGCGCACATCGGCGCCAGGGCGCAGCTGCTGCGCCAGCGCGGCGGGCGACCACGGCTCGGTGCCCGGCACCCGCGTCTGGCCCCGGCCGGCCAGGGCCACGATTTGTGCGGCGGGCGCATCGGGCGCACCCACGGTGCCCGTGCACTGGGCCCAGGCAGCGGGGCCGCCGCAGCCAGCGGCGGCCAGGGCCAGCGGGGTCATCCAGACAAGGCGGTGTGTGCGCATGGTGACGGGCCTTTCGTGAAAACAGGGCGTCAGGACTTGTCGAGCGCGCGGGCGCTAAACAGGGGTTCGGAGGTGGTGGCGCGCGGCCTGGGCGCCGGGTGTTCGCCCATCCGCGCCTGCACCCGGCCGCGCAGCTGGGTGGTGTGCGCAAGCCACTGCGGCGCGTGCTGCTCTGCATGCGCATGCCAATACGCGCAGCACTGCAGGGCAGCGGCCCAGTCGCCCGCGCGCAAGTGGCCTTGCAGCGCCACGCTGATCTCCACCAGCCCGGTGTCATCGCACGGTGTGTAGACGTCGATGCCCACACTGCGGCCGGCCAGCACCACGGTGTCTACCCACAACAGGCGCGCCAGCTCGGCACCGCCGGGCCCCATCGCGTCGCGCGTGGTGGCCGACAGCAGGACGCTGGTGCCAAACGCCTTGTTCGCACCTTCCAGCCGCGCGGCGGTGTTCACGGCGTCGCCCACGGCGGTGTAGGTAAAGCGTTCATGCGATCCCAGGTGTCCCACCGCGGCCTCGCCCGTGTGCAGGCCGATGCGCAGCAGCACCCGGCCAAACGGCGTGCCCTGCCATTCGGTGCGCAGGGCCACCATCTCGGCCTGCATGGCCTCTGCACACGCCAGGGCGCGTGCGGCGTGGGCGGGCTCGGGCAGCGGCGCGTTCCAGAACGCCATGACGGCATCGCCAATAAATTTATCCAGCGTGCCGCCGTGCTGGTGCACGCAGCGCGCCATGCGCGAAAAGTAAGCGTTGAGCGCACGGGCCACGGCCTCGGGCGGCAGGTGTTCGCTGACTGCAGTAAAGCCGGCCAGGTCTGAAAACAGCAGCGTCAACACGCGGCGCTCACCCTGCACCGCAGGCATGGCGGCGCCAGCTGCGGTCAGCGCATCGACCACCGCGGGCGGCACATAGCGCGCAAAGTCGCTGCGCAGCTGCTCGCGGCGACGGCGCTCGCGCCAGTAGCTGCTGGCCGCGCCGACGTTGAGGTGCAGCACGAGGCCAACCAGCGAGGGCAGCGCGCTCCACCACACGCCCAGCAGGTAAGCCCAGAACGCGCCGATCAAGGCCAGCAGCGACAGGGCCACGGTGAGCCAGCTGGCCCGCCAGCCGCTCCAGCGGCGCGTGGTCCACGCCACCAGGACCACAACCAGTGCGGCCTGCAGCGCCGGGCCGGCCGGGTGGGCGGGCACGATCCAGTCGCCGGTCAGCCCATTGATGAGCGCCGTGGCGTGCAGGAACACGCCCGACTGCCTGCCCCCGCCCAGCACGCGCTGGGGCGTGGCGAACTGGTCCACCCCGCTCACCGGCGTGTTCTGGCCCAGCAGCACGAGCCGGCCCTGCAGCGCGGCCGCAGGCAGGTAGCGCGCGGGCTCGAGCGCCTGGGTGTAGTGGGCGTACGGCAAAGGCACTTCAGGGGCGTAGTAGCGCAGCAGTGCGCCCGGCGGCGGCACCGTGACATTGCGCCCGGCACTGCGCGCCACCGCCCGCCAGAACGCATCCTCACGCACGGGCATGCGGCGCAGCACACCGTCGTCGTCGACCTGCACCGCCACACTGCCGTGCGGCGCCTGGCTGAAGATGGATGGGACCGTCTGCTGGTAGTGCGCCACCTGCGAGCTTTGCACCGCCACCTCGGCGCTGGCCAGCACCACGGGCAGACGGCCCTGCAGTGCGCGGGCCAGGGCGGCATCGTCGGCGGGGGTCTGGGGCGCGGCAAACAGCAAGTCCACACCCAGCGCCGCGGCGCCCCCGGCCGACAGCGCTTGCACCAGCTGCGCGTGCAGGCGGCGCGGCAGCGGTGGCGATTGGTTCAGCTCTGCCAGGCTGGGTTCGTCCAGCCCTACCACCAGCACCCCGGCATCGGGCCGCACGGGCGCGGTCAGGCTGCTGAGCAGGTCATATTCGAGCCGCTGCAGCACCGTCCAGACGGGCAGCAGGTGCAGCAGCGCGAGCAGCAGGAGCGCAGCCAGCACCCGCAGTGCCAAGGACTGCCACGCATCCTTCACCCCGACCGGTGCCCGACTGCCTGCCATTCCCCGCCCTCCCGCGCCGTTCAGGCGCCTTCACGCAGCAGCTTTACCAGCACCTTTACGCAGCTGCGTGTAACACACTGTATCTCTGCAGCCAGGCCCTGCCCAGCGTAGACACCCTGATATCGCAAGCCGGCCACACAAGGCCTGGGTCCCTGCGCCGGCATGTGCTTAAACTGCCCCCTCACCTGTTTGTGGAGAAGCCATGAAGCTGTTGACCGCCTCCCTGTGCTCCTTGTGCGTGATCACCCTGCTGGCCGGCTGCAACGCCGCCACCACGCGCCCGTCCTCCGCCATGGCCTCGGGCCGGGACCGCACCTTCAGCGTGCCGGTGTATGGCACGGACACCGCGCCCGCCTACGCTGCCGCGACACGCGAATGCCAGAAGCTCGCGCTGTTTCCCAAGCTGCTGCGCAATGACGGTTCGCGGCTGGTTTTTGAATGTGTGAGCGAAGCGCCCGGCCGCCAGCCATGAGCGGGCCTGGAGCGCGAGGCCGGGTAGGCCGCGCAGGCCGCGGCAGCGTCGCCGTCGCCGCCCTGCTGCTGGCAAGCGTGGCGCATGCCGCGCCTCCCACCACCTGGACCAACCGCCTGGGCATGGTGTTTGTGAAGGTGCCAGCAGGCAGCTTCACCATGGGCGGCGTAGAACCGCCAGAAGTGCTCGCGCAGGCCTACCCCACGCTGGAGACCCGGCGCTTCACCGACCTGGCCGACGAGCAACCCGCCCATACCGTGCACATCCGCCGCGCGTTCTACCTGGGCCAACACGAGGTGACGGTGGGGCAGTTCAGGCGCTTTATCGAGGCCTCTGGCTACGTGCCTGAATCGATCGCAGATGGCACGGGCGGCTATGGCTACAACGCCCAGTACGACCCGGCCACCACGCGGCGCGGCGACGCCTTCGAGGGGCGCGACCCGCGCTATTCCTGGCGCAACCCAGGCTTTGCGCAGGGCGACGACCACCCGGTCGTCAACATCACCTGGAACGACGCACAGGCCCTGGCCGCATGGCTGACCCGCACCGAAGGCCACCGCTACCGCCTGCCCACCGAGGCCGAGTGGGAATACGCCTGCCGCGCCGGCACCCGCACCCGCTACCCCCACGGCGACGACCCACAGGGCCTGACGCAGGTGGCCAACACGTTCGACCAGACGGCCGCACCGCTCTGGGCGCGGTGGCAGCAGCATGCGCTGGCCGGCAGCGATGGCCACGCCTTCACGGCGCCGGTGGGCAGCTACGCCCCCAACGCCTTCGGCCTGCACGACATGCTGGGCAATGCGTGGGAATGGGTGTCGGACTGGCACGGCGACGACTACTACGCCAAGTCTTCGCCCTCCAACCCGCAAGGCCCCGCAGAGGGCTCGGTGCGGGTGCGCCGGGGGGGCTCCTGGCACACCTGGTCGTTCTACGCGCGCTGCGGCTACCGCAACTGGAACAGCCCCGAGACACGCTACACGCTGGTGGGCATGCGACTGCTGCGCGAGATCGCGCCGGCACCGCGCCGCCGTAATCCCGCCCGCTGATGATTCCGGCCGATGGACACCCGCTGCAGCGGCCAGCCACCGTCCGCGCGTGCCCGTCGCGCAACACTCCGTGAACAAATGTCAACTTGCTGACGAGGGCGCGGGCGCCCCGCGGGCCGCACCGCGGTTATCGCAAATAATCCGCCATTGAATTTTCGACAGGGGACACCATGCGCATAGCCGCTTTGGACGACGATGCGCTCCAGCTGGATCTGATCAAACAAGCCACCGAGGCGTTGGGCCATGTTTGCCACACCCACCTCAACGGCGCAGACCTGCTGCGCGAGATGCGCCGCGAGACCTTCGACCTGTTGATCGTGGACTGGCACCTGCCCGACACCACGGGTCCGGAAGTCGTGCGCTGGGTGCGCAAGAACGTCGGCACGCAGTTGCCGATCCTGTTTGTCACCCACCGCCAGGAAGAGCGCGACATCGTCGAGGGCCTGGGCAGCGGCGCCGATGATTTCATGGTCAAGCCTGTGCGCATTGGCGAGCTCAACGCCCGCGTGTCGGCCCTGCTGCGGCGCGCCTACCCAGCCAATGCGGGGGGTGTGGTGGAGTTTGGGCGCTACCGCTTTCTGTCGGAAACACGGTCTATCGAGATCGACGGCGCTCCCGTGGAGCTCAAGAACCGCGAGTACGATCTCGCCCTGTTTCTGTTCCAGAACATGGGCCGGCTCCTGTCACGTGACCACCTCAAGGACATCGTGTGGGGCCAGGTGGCGGACGTGATGTCGCGCTCGCTGGACACCCATATCTCGCGCTTGCGCACCCTGCTGGATTTGCGGCCTGCCAACGGCTTCATCGTCTCGGCCGTGTATGGCGTGGGATACCGGTTCGAATCCGTTGAGCCCCAGCGAAAAGGCTAAGGGCCTCGGCCGGGGCAGAAACACCTATCCAACCCGCCACTTGTGGCCCCTGCAGATACCGCGACCCGCCCGCCACCGCGCGCAGGCTGAAGGAGTTTTGACTTGTCAACGAACCACGGCCGCACCCGCTGGGCCCTCACGGCCCCCGCCGCGCTCACTCTCGGCTTGCTCGGGGGATTGGTGACCGCCACCGCCAGCGCCAACCCGGCCACAGCGCAGAACGACGAGATCGCCCACACCGTGCAGGAGGGCGACACGCTCGAAGGCCTCGCCAAGGCGTACCTGGACGCACCGCGGCAATGGCCGCTGCTGCAGGCGCGCAACAAGGTGGCCAACCCCCGACAGTTGCAGCCGGGCTCGGTGGTTTGGATCCCGGTGCGGCTGCAACCAGCGGAGTCGGCCACGGTGGAGTTTGTGCACGGCCAAGTCACGGCACAAGGTCAGGGCAATGGGGCCGCGGGCCCCGTGCTCAAGGGCGGCCGGCTGGACGAAGGCACGGTGTTGCAGGTGGGGCCGGACGCCTTCGTGGCGGTGCGGTTGGCCGATGGCACGGTAGTGCGCGTGCAGGCGCAGTCTGAACTGCAGCTGCGCCAGCTGCGCCGGCGCGGCCGCGCGGGCAGCCTGCAGTCGGTGCTGGAGATGCGCAGCGGCGCTGTGGAGTCCTCGGTGCCGCCCAAGGCCGAGGCGTTTCGCCGGTTCGAGCTGCGCACCCCGCAGGCCGTGACCAGCGTGCGCGGTACCCGCTTCAGCGTGGCGATGGGCGACGCCGGCCAGACCACCGCGGCGGTGCTCGACGGCTCGGTCGCAGTGCAGCAGCGCGCAGATTCCGCCCACGCGCCGCAGCCTTCCACCGCTGCGCAACCCCACCCCGCCGCGCTGCTGGCCCCCGGCCAGGGCCTGGCGGTGGCGGCCGATGGCACGGTCGGCCCAGCCCGCGCCTTGCTGCCTGCGCCCGACACCTCGGCCGTGCCTGACACGCTGGGCGGCCCGCTACGAGGCCCAGGTGGCGCAGGACGCGGACTTCACGCAGGTGCTGCGCCATGGGCGATTTGCCGATGGGCATCTGCGCTGGCGGGCGCTGGACGACGGCCGCTACTACCTGTCGGTGCGCGGGGTGGACGACGCCGGCATCCCGGGCCGGCCCGCCGTGTTGCCGTTCACCGTCAAGACCCGCCCGGTGGCGCCGCTGTACCAGCTGCCCGCGCCCGGCGCCGTGGTGGGCACCAGCACGGGCGAGCTGCAGTGCACACAGGTACCCGGCGTGCGCTGGTACCGCGTCCAGGTCGCCAGCAATGCGCAGTTCAACCAGCCCGTGGTGGACGCGCAGCGGCTGACCGAATGCCGCCTGCCGCTGACTGCGCTGCCGGCCGGCAACTACTTCTGGCGCGCGGCCAGCGTGCTGGAGCTGCCCGGCGGCCAGGCAGACCAGGGGCCGTTTGCGCCACCGCAGCCCTTCATGGTGGCCGACCGCCCCGCCGCCCTGTCCTTGCAATCGCTGCAAGCGCAGGACGGCGAACCGACCGTGCGCCTGCATTGGCCCTCCCAGGCCGGCCAACGATTCCGCCTGCAGCTGGCCGCGGCTGCTGACCCTGCTTTTGACCAGCCAGTGCAAGACACCGTGCTCGATGCGGCCGAGTGGACTGCAAGCCACCTGGCTGCGGGCGAGTACCTGGTGCGCATCCAGGTGCTGGACCCCACGGGCCTGCAGAGCGACTTCTCGCCCCCGCGGCAGATTCGCGTGGGGACGGGCCTTCGCACCGGTGCGGGCTTGCCCGTGTCCACGTCCACCGGCCAGCCGGTGGGACGCCCTTGAGCCGGCGCGGATTGCCCCCCCGGCCACAGCGGCCTCATCAGTCCCTTGCCCTGCAGGACGACTGAGCCATGTGGAGCATTGCACGCACGCGCGGCCAGCAGCGGCGCCTGGAGTGGGCCGTTCTGGCCATCGCCCTGCTGGCGCTGGTGGCGTGGCTGAGCCCACCCGCCAACCTGGGCCGGGTCAATCACCTGGTGCAGGACGCGGGCCTGCGCCTGGTCTCGCGCCCCGCGCACCCGGACATCGTGATCGTGGCCATCGACGATCCCAGCATTGCCGCCATCGGTCGATGGCCGTGGCGCCGCGCGCTGCATTCCGAGCTCATCACGCGCCTGTCGGCCCAGCAGCCGCGCGCCATCGGCATGGACGTGTTGTTCAACGAAGACGACCTGGACTACCCCGAGGACGACGTCCTGCTGGCCGATGCCATGCGCCGCAGCGCCCGCGTGGTGCTGCCCGTGCTGCGGCGCGGCCACGGCCCGGCCGCCGACATGGCCGACCTGCCCTCACCCGCGTTTGCCGACGCGGCCGCCCGCCTGGGCCATGTGCACGTGGTGCCGGACAACGACGGCGTGGTGCGCAGCCTGTACCTGCAAGAGGGGCCCGCCGCGGCGCCCTGGCCGCACTTCAGCATGGCGTTGCAGTGCGTGGCCGAACCCGCCCTGCCCCACTGCGCAACGGCGCCGGCCCACCCTGCGCAAGCCGGCGGGTGGCAGCGCGCAGAGCGGGCGCTGATCCCCTACGCCGGCGGCCCGGGCCACTTCACCACCTATTCGTACATCGACGTGTTGCGTGGCCAGGTGCCCGCTGATGCATTCCGAGGAAAGTACGTGTTGGTGGGGGCTGCGGCCTCGGGCCTGGGCGACCTGTTTGCCACGCCCGTGAGCCACCAGTCGCGCCTGATGCCGGGGGTGGAGGTGGTGGCCCAGGTGCTCGACGGGCGCCTGTCGGGCGTGCGCATCCTGCCCGCGGCTCCGGTGCTCAATACCTTGTTCAACCTGGCGCCTGTGGCTGGTGCGTTGCTTGCTCTGTTGCTGGCCGGCCCCTTTGTGGCGCTGGTCACCAGCGCCGCGCTGGGGGTGCTGACGCTGCTGTTGAGCGTGGCGCTGCCCTGGTGGCTGGGCCTGCAATTTGCGCCGGCGGCGGCGCTAACCGGCCTGGTGCTGGCCTACCCGCTGTGGAGCTGGCGGCGCCTGAGCGCGGCTGCGCACTTCCTGCGGCTGGAAATGGAGCGCCTGCAGCGCGAGGGGCTGTCGCTGCGGCTGCCGGGCGGCTCCAGCGATTCGGGCGACTTTCTGGAAAAGCGCATCAACGCGGTGGAACGCGCGTCACGCCAGCTGCGCGACCTGCACCATTTCGTGAGCGAAAGCCTGCAGCAACTGCCCTCCCCCACGATCGTGTGCGACACCGGCGGGCGCATCCTGCTGAGCAACATGGCGGCGCGCCGGCATGTGGGCGGCGACCCCCTGGCGCCGCTGCAGGGCTTGTCGGTAGTTGAGCTGCTAGCCGACCTGGTGCAGCCCGGCACGGGCCAGCCGCTGATCACGCACGACAAGCTCCACAGCCGGGCGATGCCCGAGCAGAGCGAAGGCCGGGATGCCCAGGGCCGCAGCCTGCTCGTGCAATGGCGGCCGTTTACCGACCTGGCCAAGGCCGGATGGCTGCTGACGCTGGTGGATTTGACGGACATGCGCCGCGCGCAGCTGCAACGCGACGAGGCCATGAACTTCATCTCGCACGACATCCGCGCGCCCAACGCCTCCATCCTCACCCTGCTGGAGATGGAGCGCGCCTACCCCGGCCGCCTGCCGGGCGACGAGCTGATGCAGCGCATCGAACGCTATGCGCGCGCGTCGCTGGGCATGGCCGAGAACTTCGTGAAGCTGGCCAGCGCCGAAACGCAGGAATACCGCATGGCGCCGTTGGATCTGGTGGCGGCACTGGCCGAAACCGTGGACGACGCCTGGGCTCTGGCGCGCGAAGGCAATGTGGACGTAGCCATCACCGCCGCGCCGGACACCGCGCCCACGCTGGGCGACCGAGCGCTGCTGTGCCGCGCGCTGGCCAACGTGCTCCACAACGCGATCAAGTTCAGCCCGGCCGGTGGCCACGTGCACTGCGCCATTGCAGAGCGGGGCAGCCAGTGGGTCGTGTCAGTGCGCGACCAGGGCCCGGGCATCGCACCGGAGCTGCAGGGGCGGCTGTTCGCGCCCTTCCAGCGGCTGCACGACCGCAGCCACCCCGCCATTGGCGGCGTGGGGTTGGGGCTGGCGCTGGTCCACACGGTGGTGCAGCGCCATGGCGGGACGCTGGAGGTGGACAGCGACGTGGGGCAGGGAGCGGAGTTCAGGCTGGTGCTGCCGCAACAGTCCTGAGGGGATCGGCCGGGACCGGTATAGGCCTTGGCCTTGCCCTTGGCCCTGGAACCGGTAGAGGCACCGCGCCGCCACCGACAAGGGCGCATTCGCAGGTCGAGGGGCCTTCCACTGCATTTGCTACTATTTTTATAGCTACAAATTCAATAAGAATAAGCGCTAGAGCCTATTTTTATTCATTTTCTGCCGCGCAGGCTCCTAGGGGGCTGCGATGGCGTCGGCCGGGGCCGGCAATGAAAAACTGAACGTCGCCCCGCGGCCCACCTCGCCCTGCGCCCACACGCGGCCACCGTGGCGCACCACGATGCGCTCGACCAGGGCGAGCCCGACGCCGGAGCCCGGAAGCTCCGCGCCGGTGTGCAGCCGTTGGAACAACTCGAACAACCGGTGCGCGTGGGCGGCGTCAAACCCCATGCCATGGTCGACCACCTGATAGACACACTCGCCGCCCTGCAAGCTCCCGGCAATCTGAATGCGGGCAGCCTCTGGGCCGCTGTACTTGACGGCATTGGAGACCAGGTTCACCCACACCTGCCGCAGCAGCGCGCGGTCCCCCCAGGCTCCCGGCAAGGGCATCACCGAAAATTCTGCGGCACGCCCCGGCTCCGCTTGCCGCAGGTCTGCGATCACCTGCTCCACCAGGGCATTCATGTTGACCGGGCTCAGATGCAGCGCCTGCCGCCCCTGGCGCGAAAAAGCAAGCAGGTCGCGGATCAGCTGCCCCATCTGTTGCGCGCTGTCGCCAATCACGGTGAGCATGCGCAGCGTCTCCGGGTCGCCCTGGCTTTCAGGCCTTTCGAGCAGCATGCCGGTGAACCCCTGAATCGCCCGCACTGGCGCCTGCAGATCGTGCGAGATCGAGTACGAGAACGCGTCCAGCTCCCGGTTCTTGTCTGCCAGCTGGACCGCCTGCGCCTGGATCTGCTGGCGCTTGTCACGCTCCTCCTGGTAGGCCGCGGCAAGCCGCGCGTACAGCATGGTGTTTTCAACCAGCAGCACGGACAACAGCACCGTGGAGGCCATCAAGCCGTAGAGCCGCCCGGCGTAAAAGCCCAGGTCGAACCGGCCGGCGTTGAGCACGGCCGACAGCGCGATGTCGAACAGCCATGCGCACATGGTGACCATGAGCAGCAAGTCGAGCACCGAGGCCGGCCTGCGCCGCAGCAGCAACACCAGCGCCACCATGCTCACGCACCACACGGTAGACACCACCGTCAGCATCGCCGGCGTGTACCGGCTGCTTTGCATGATGGGCGGCAGCAGCGACTGGCCCAGGGTTGCCAGGGCGGTGAGCGCAGCCACCGCCGCCAGCACCGCGACCACGCTGCCCAGCGTGGAAAGTACAAACCGCCGTGGCGGGGCTGCGGCGCCAGCGGTATCCCCATCGCGCACGGCAGCCGCCGGCTTGAGCAGCGCATAGACGATCACCGCCGCCGGAAACCCCGCGTGCCAGAACATGTACAGCCACGCCGTGCTCTGCGGCCCCGCGCCCAGCCACCCGCCCTCGACCACCACCACAGCAGCGCGGACACCAGCACCGCCCCCCACGCCCAGCGGCGATGCTGGGCGGTGGCGGTGGCCATTGCCAGGAAAACAGGTCGCTCTGCAGGGGTCGCTTCAAGGTTCATGGTTTTTTGCACGCATGGAACACTGGGAAACCGTGACGTGAATGCCGCGCCCGCCGGTGAGGGCAGTGCGGGCGCCGTCAGGCAGCTGCACGCCATCATGCGCGAGGGCCGGAAAGAGCACAAAGGGAAATCAATCCGCTATGCGAAAGTAAAAATGGCGCAGACGGAAAGATCGGTTGACTTCACCCTTCATCGAACGGAAAATTCAAACACCAATGTTTCAAATTTTTACAATCGATGACTGAATCGGGTTATTAGATTAGGTCGTATTCGATTGGGACTCGGCCACCACTAAGTGTTCTTTTGACGCATCCACTACAAACCGCCCCGCTCTCATCAGGGCAACGCCAGACGCAGCCACAGGTACAAACTGCTGCCAAATCACCTCATCCCCCGGCGCCCACGTACAGAACGCACCTGTACATCCCGGTGCACTTGAAGTTCACTTTCGCGTTGCTTGTCGGACTGGTCTGGATGGGCTTCTCGATTTACGCCGCAGATGCCTGGGTGACAGACCTATCGCGCGTTATCAGTCCTTGGGCTGCGTACCCGGTGATCTACGGCATAGCCGTCGTGCCAGGTTTCATGAATGCCTTTTTAGTCGTCAGCCTGCTGCTTGACCGGCGCCCCCGAGCCAGGCAATCGAGTGAACGCCTACCCGGAATTTCCATTCTGGTGGCCGCCTACAACGAAGAAGAAAGCATTGCCTCCACCATCGAGAGCATTGCTCGCCAGCATTACGAGGGGCCGCTGCAGGTCATCGTGATCAACGACGGGTCAAAGGACTCCACCGCAGAGAAACTGGCGGGGCTGAACTATCCATGGCTGCAGGTACTGAATCTGGAGCGCAACGGAGGAAAAGCCAATGCCCTCAATGCCGGGCTGGCGCTCGTACGCCATCGACTGACCATTACGGTGGACGGAGATTCGTATCTGCACCACAGCGCACTGCACAACCTGGTGCGGCGCTATATGAGCGACCCGCCAACCACGCGGGCGGTGGCGGGTGCCGTGCTAGTGCGCAACTCCCGCAAGAACATGGTCACAGCCATCCAGGAATGGGATTATTTTCACGGCATCGCAGCCATCAAGCGGCTGCAAAGCCTGTACCAAGGCACGCTGGTGGCGCAAGGTGCCTTCTCGATCTACGACACGGCCCTGTTGCGTGACCTGGGTGGCTGGGCGCATACGGTGGGCGAGGACATCGTATTGACCTGGGCGATCCTTGAGCGCGGCCACCGCGTCGGTTTTGCCGAGAATGCCTGCCTGTTCACCAACGCTCCCGACACCTGGCTGCAGTTCATCCGCCAACGCCAGCGCTGGTCGCGCGGTCTCATTGAAGCGTTCAAGTCCCATTGGCGGCTGTTGTTCAAGCCGCGCATGACCACGCTGTTCATCTGGTGGAACCTCATGTTCCCCTATATGGACCTGGTCTACACGTTTGCTTTCGTTCCGGGCCTTGTACTGGCGTTGTTTGGCGTGTTCTGGATTGCCGGCCCGATGACGTTGCTGGTGCTGCCCCTGGCTATGATCGTTAACTACCTGATGTTCACCGTGCAGGCAAAGATGTTCACTGAGCAGGGGCTCAAGGTTCGCCGCAACGTCCTGGGCTTTATCTTTTATGCGCTCTTCTACAGCGTGGTGTTGCAGCCGGCATGTGTGCTGGGATACATCAAGGAATTGGTCAGCCGATCCAAGAATTGGGGTACGAAATGATGGGGCGGTACATCGTTGGGTTGGCAATGCTCGTTGCCTGCAGCGCGCAGGCGCAGTCGATTTCGGGCACGTTCTTCGCCAGCCATGATTCGGACGGTTTCAACGAGAGCAAGCAGACACTGGGGTATGCCAATGCCGCCGGTTGGGGCGTGCGCGCGGGATTTCTTCGCTACACGGCGCCCGGTTGGGCGGCCAACGGCACCCTGGCCGCCGGAACGTACAAGCAGGTCAACAAGGAACGCACCATCGACGCCAGCCTGGGTACCGCGCGCGTCGCGGGCGCGGACCATGTGATCGGCGGGCTGGACTACATGGAACAGCTGACCCCTTCCACAGCCGTGGGGCTGAGCGTGGAACGCGACTTGGTGAATTCCATCCGCGGCATCGAAACCGCAACCGACTTCACAGCAGTGGCCCTGGTACTCGACCATGCCTTCACGAAACGTTTTAACGTGGGGGTGGCTGCGGGCACAGCACTTTTTTCGAACGACAACAACCGTCCGATTCTGCGCACTCGCTGGAACTTTTCGTTGGACGAGCGCTATGGGCTCAATGCCTACGTGAGGACCCGGAGTTACCACAACACCAATCCTTACCGGTCCGAATATTTCTCTCCCGAGCGGTTGCACGAGGCATCACTGGGGCTGTCGTCACGGTTTGAGCTCGCTGAGACTGTCGTTCTAAGCGCCAGCATTGACGCGGGTCAGCAGCGCATTGACGGCGCATCCGAACCCATATGGCGGGGAAGTTTTGGCATCGCATCCCGGCGACGGAGTGAGGTCCAGTGGTTTGTCGGGGTCGAAGCCAGCAATGCGGCGCCGCTCTTCTCCGGTCGCACTGGTTCGTATCGATATACCAGCGCGACGGCACGGATCAGCGTGCCGTTCTAACGCCTGGTAGGCAGTTAGCGGCGTACTTGCTTCAGCAAAAACTTGCTATACTCGCAGGCTTCGACACACAGGAGAGGTGGCAGAGTGGTCGAATGTACCTGACTCGAAATCAGGCGTAGTGGCAACACTACCGTGGGTTCGAATCCCACCCTCTCCGCCAAAACACTAAGCGCCATGGGCCCACAAGCCCATGGCGCTTTTTTATTGCCTGAGGGGCCGGTAGCCTACGCCATCGCCGGGCAGATGCTGCCGGTTCGCTGACTTTCTGCCCTCGGGCCACATCAGCTGACCGGCCCGCGGCGCGCGCCACCTTGTGGCGTTGTCCCACGCGCTCCCCAAAAACCGCCCGGTAAGGTCAAACCATCTCATTGAAGGAGCTTGGTATGGACCGTTCAGACAACGCCGGTGGGGTTCCGCATTCGTCGGGGCGCAATAAATTTGCCACCAAACGGACTTTGACGCTGACCTTGATCGTGGTCGGCTTCGTGCTGGTGGCAATGATGGTGCCGTGGTAACGCGGCGCGGCTGAGCGATGCGCGAGGCACAGCGTTCGCCCACGCATGGATGCGCGCCGTCACCCATCCTCACGGCGCTGCCAACAGCTGGGGTGTCGACCGCAACACCGCACCGTCAGCTCCGCACGCGCGACTTATCGCCCCGGAAAGTGACCCAACGCGCAAGTGACTTCCGGCTCGTTAGCGGCGATTTCTCTGCGGTTGGATGACAAGCACCGACCGCGTTTTAGCGGGGTTTTGCTCATGGCGCCTAGGCCGCTGTGCGGCCAGCAACGGGCGCGCGAATCCGTAAATCATCTCAATCGCCGCGCTTACGAATGGCATTGGCGTTCGCCTACAGGTAGGGCAGTGCGCATTTCAGAAGATGACTTGGCTTATCAATCTTCAGGAGTACCTTCCATGCCTTCCAGCCAACGCCAGAAAGACGTGTGTGACCTGCTTGACGCCGACCACAAGGCCGTCAAGAAGATGTTCAAAGACTTTGAAACCCTCACGGAGTCCAAGGCCCGCAACGCAGCGCAACAGCGCCTGGACCTCGCCCGTGAAATCTGCACCGAACTGACGGCACACGCCCAGGTGGAAGAAGAAATCTTCTACCCAGCCCTGCGCCAAGCCATCAAGGAAACCGACTTGCTGGCTGAAGCCGAGGTCGAGCACCAGACCGCCAAGGACCTGATCGCACAGATCCGCGCCGCCGAAACCGCCGACGAAGAGTTCGACGCACGCGTCAAGGTGCTGAGCGAGTACATCGACCACCACGTCAAGGAAGAGCGCAACGAGATCTTCCCCAAGGCCCGGGCTGCGAAGAAGCTGGACTTGGTTGCCATGCGCGACGAGGTGGAAGCCCGCAAGCAGGAGCTTCTGGACGAGCAGCTCGCTGCAGCCTGATCCATTGACCTGCGCATGCCCGGAGGTGATCGATGTGGGAAATGACACTCCCCTGGTGGGAGTTGATCGTGCGGGCCACGGTGGTGTACGCGCTGCTGTTGCTGCTGATCCGTCTATCCGGCCGGCGCACCGTCGGCCAGTTCACCCCGTTCGATCTACTGGTGGTCATGCTCCTCAGCGAATCCGTCTCCAACGCGCTGACCGGTGGAGACGATTCGCTGGCCGCCGGCCTTATCAGTGCTGCCACCCTCATCGGCCTGAACACGTCGGTGGCCGTGGTTGCAGCGCGCAACGCGACGGTTCGCACCTTGCTGGAGGGCGAGCCCGTGCTGGTGGGCAAGGACGGGCACATCCTTCACCAAGTGCTCAAGCGGCTGCACATCCCGGAGTCGGACGTGCTGCAGGCGTTGCGCGAAGCCGACTGTGAACTCGCGTCCATGCAGTGCGCATTCCTGGAAGCCGATGGCCAGATCAGCATCTTGAAGAAGCCCACCGGCTGAGCGGCGCGAGCGCTGCAAACCCGTTGGAATTTCAACGTCCCAGTTACCCACAGAGCACATCTACCATGCCCAAAGAACGCAAAACCTCCAGTGCAGCCGCGACCGCCGCCGCTGCAAAAAACACAGACAGTGGCCCATCCGCCATGGGACCTGCGACCGACCTGGCGTCTGCCAAGGCTGGCGAGACCAACGACCTGGCTGCAGCCATGCCATTCAATCCCGGCAAGGCGGGTGAGCATGGATTCAAGAACGGCGTCAGCCCGCCTGCAGGTGCCACGGTGGAACCCGCGTCCCGATTGCCGGGAGCAAGCACTTTGTCCGAAGCCAACAGCAGCGAAAAGACCGGTACCGTAGCCCCGCAAGGCGTCAACGCCACCATCGCGCCGCTGGACCGCGTGCGTGTGGATTCGACCGGACAGGTTCTGACCACCAACCAGGGCGTGCCCATTGCCGACAACCAGAACTCGCTCAAATACGGCGAGCGCGGGCCGGCGCTGCTGGAGGACTTCATCCTCCGCGAGAAGATCACCCACTTCGACCATGAACGCATTCCAGAGCGCATCGTTCATGCGCGTGGCTCGGGCGCCCACGGTTTTTTTGAATGCTACGAGCCGCTGACCGACCTTACCCGTGCGGCGCCTTTCCAGGCGGCCGGCAAGGTGACGCCTGTGTTCGTGCGGTTTTCCACTGTGCAGGGGGAGCGCGGCTCGAAGGACACCGCGCGGGACGTGCGGGGCTTTGCCGTGAAGTTCTATACCGATGAAGGCAACTGGGACCTGGTGGGCAACAACATGCCCGTGTTCTTTATCCAGGACGCGATGAAGTTCCCGGACCTGGTGCACGCCGTCAAGCCAGAGCCCCACCACCAGATGCCGCAGGCCGCGAGCGCGCACGACACCTTCTGGGATTTTGTCTCGCTCATGCCCGAGTCCACCCACATGCTGATGTGGGTGATGTCGGACCGCGCCATCCCGCGCAGCTACGCCACCATGCAGGGTTTTGGGGTCCATACCTTCCGGCTCGTGAATGCCGCGGGCGAGTCGGTGTTTGTCAAGTTCCACTGGAATCCCAAGGCCGGCACACACTCGCTGGTATGGGACGAGGCCGTCAAGATCTCCGGCGCGGACCCCGATTTTCACCGCCGCGATTTGTGGGAGCGCATCGAGGCGGGCGCCTACCCCGAGTACGAGTTGGGGGTGCAGGTGTTCACTGAAGAGCAGGCCGAGAGCTTCAGTTTTGACATTCTGGATGCCACCAAGATCATTCCTGAAGAGCTGGTGCCGGTGCGTCCCGTGGGCCGCATGGTGCTCAACCGCAACCCCGACAACTTTTTTGCAGAAACCGAGCAGGTCGCGTTCTGCGCCGCCCACGTGGTGCCGGGCATTGACTTCTCGAACGACCCGCTCCTGGCCGGACGCATTCACTCGTACGTAGACACGCAGATCTCGCGGCTCGGCGGACCCAACTTCCACGAGCTGCCGATCAACGCGCCGATTGCGCCTGTGCACAACAACCAGCGTGACGGCATGCACCGGCAGGCCATTCACCGCGGCCGGGTCTCCTACGAGCCCAATTCGTTGGCGGGGGGCTGCCCCTTCCAAGCCGGCGCTGCCCAGGGCTTTGTGTCCGTCCCCGCGCGCATCGAGGCCAAGGAAGCCCAGGGCAAGGTCAGGGCCAAGCCCGAAAAGTTTGCCGACCACTACACCCAGGCCCGGCTGTTCTTTGACAGCCAGACTCCCGTCGAGCAGGCCCACATCGCCGCCGCGTTCCGCTTTGAGCTGAGCAAGGTCACGGTGCCGGCCGTGCGCGAGCGCATGGTTTCGTCCCTGCGAAACGTGTCGGACGATTTGGCCAACCAGGTCGCGCAGGGGCTGGGCATGGAGACCCTGCCGCCGGCCATGCCGCGTGCGCTGGCCAAGCCGCCCAAGCCTGAAGTCGCCAAGTCACCGACCCTGTCGCTCTTTGCGCGGCCCGGCGATGGCAGCCTGCTGGGCCGCAAGATCGCAATCCTGGTGGCAGACGGCATCACCGGCCAAAGCGCGGTGGACCTGCACGCCGCGCTGGCCGCCCAGGGCGCAGTGCCGCGGTTTGTTGCGCCCCGCATCGGCCCGGTCAAAACCGCGGACCAGGTCGCCATCAATGCCGACGCCTCGCTCGAGAACGAGCCAGGTTTCCTGTTCGATGCCCTGGCGCTCCCCGACGGCGAGGCGGGCGTACAGACCCTGGCGGCCGACGGCCACACCATGGAATTCATCAAAGACCAGCACCGGCACTGCAAAACGATTCTCGTGATGCCCGCATCGTCTGCGCTGATGCTGAAGGCCCAGATTCCGTCAGCGCTGGCGTCCGGCGAGCCCGACCCTGGCATCGTTTTTGGAGCCACCCCTGCCGACTTCAAGGCCTTCATCCTCGGCATCGCGCAGCACAAACATCCGGAACGGGAAACCGATCCGCCGGTCGTATGACCGCCAGCGCCCGCCACTTCCCGGCGGGCGCATCGCCGCAGGACGCCACACCTCATCCTTGCGACAGCCATGACGGCAAAAGCCCACGACCTCTTCGACCGTGCACGGTTGGGTCCGCTCAAGGCGAGCCCCACCGTGCTAGTCCTGGTGGACTTCATCAATCCGATGCGGTTTCCCGGCGCTGCCGATCTGGCCCGTGGCGCACTGCCCGCAGCGGTGGCTACTGCGCGCTTGAAGAAGCGGCTGTCAAAACAAGGCATTGCCACCATCTATGCCAACGACAACTACGGCATCTGGCACTCGGACTTCAAGGAACTGGTGGCGGCCTGCCAATCGCTGCCCGGGGTGCGCGGTGAGATCGCATCCCTGCTCGCGCCCGACGATGATGACCTGACGGTGCTCAAGCCGCGGCATTCTGCTTTTCACTCCACCCCTTTGGACCACCTCTTGCAACAGCTCAAAGCAAAAGAGCTGGTGCTGGTCGGGCTGTCCACCGACATGTGCGTGCACCTCTCCGCCATGGATGCCTACATGCTGGGATACAAGGTGTGGGTGCCCAGCGACTGCACCGCCGCCGAGAGCGATGAATCCAAAGCGGCCGCACTGCTGCAAATGTCGCGCGTGCTCAAGTGTTCGACCAAGAAAGCGCACTGACACAGGAGACGACCGGGTAGTCCGATACCTACAAAGCGTCTCTGTAAATTCCTGCAACTGTGTGTTGCACCGCAGCAGAGGATGGAGTTCCGCCGGCTGCCCCGCTGGCTCCTCTACTGCCCTGTCGGGCATGCCCCTTTGTTATGGAGCGACCCATGTCACGCACAAGGAATGTATTGGCCATCGTCATGGCCGGCGGCGAAGGATCGCGCCTTCATCCTCTCACTGCAGAGCGCTGCAAGCCCGCTGTGCCGTTCAACGGCAAGCACCGCATCGTGGACTTTGTCCTGTCGAATCTCGTGAACTCCGAGATCTATTCCGTGTACCTGCTCGTCCAGTACAAGTCGCAGTCGCTCATTGAGCACGTCCGGCAGTCCTGGACGATGACCCGTTTCATCCCCCAGCATTTTGTGACCGTGGTGCCGCCCCAGATGCGCAATGGTCCGGAGTGGTTCCAGGGCACAGCGGACTCGGTGTACCAAAACATCCACCTGATCGAAAGCTTCCAGCCTGACATCGTCGCGGTATTTGGTGCGGACCACATCTACCGCATGGATGTGCGCCAGATGATCGACTTTCATACGGCCACCAACGCCCATGTCAGTGTCGCCACGCTGCCGGTCCCACTGGCGCAGAGCAACCAATTCGGCATTGTGGAGATCGATGCGCAGCACCGCATCGCCCAGTTCATAGAAAAGCCCGCCTCCACTCTGCCTATGCCGGGCAGCACTACCCACGCGCTCGCGTCGATGGGCAACTACCTCTTCAATGCCGATGTATTGCTCGATGCGCTCAAGAAGGCCCATGCAAATGGCCACAGCGACTTCGGGCGGGACATCCTTCCCACCATGCTCCAGTCGCACCGTCTCATGGCGTACGACTTCAACACCAATGAAATCCCCGGGACGGAAGCCTACGAGGAGCATGCTTACTGGCGCGATGTGGGAACCATCGATGCTTACTACGACGCGCATTTCGACACGCTGGGCGCTACGCCCCGTTTCCGCATGACCAACCGGCAGTGGCCGATTTATGCCAGCCCCGACCAGGCGGAGTCAGCCCAGATTGAAAACGGCGTACTGCACCGCTCTGTCGTGGGCTCCGGCAGCATCGTGGATGGAGCCACGCTCGACCACGCCATGCTGCGCCGCTCGGTGCTGGTGGAGCGTGACGCGCACCTGCAGCATTGCATCGTGATGGAACGCTCGCGCATCGGCTCGGGCGCCCACGTGCGCCGCGCCATCATCGACCAGGACAACGACATCCCCGCTGGCGAACGCATTGGCTTCGACCTGGACGCCGATCGCAAGCGTTTTCACGTCACGCCCAGCGGCATCGTGGTGGTGCCCCGAAGCTTCTTCCCGGCGCAAAGCCGCGCCACCAATCCCACCCCTGCCGTCGGGAGGCTGCGCCCCGCGGCCTCTGCGGGGGCCTATACCGCCTTGTTTGACAGCGATCTGCGCGCCGCTGCGTGAAATCCATGACTCCACATTCCGGCCACAGCGATGGCCCTGTAAAGCGCGCTCGCGCCACCCGCCACCGTGTAGAGACCGGCCGCCCCTGGCCGCTGGGGGCCACCGCGGATCGCCACGGCGTAAATTTCGCCGTGTATTCGCGCATTGCGGATCGCGTGGAGGTGTGCCTGTTTGCGCCGGATGGGCGGGAGACCCAGCGCATCGCGCTGCCGGGGCTCACCGACGACGTGTGGCACGGGTTCATCCCGGGGTTGCGCCCAGGACAGCACTATGGGCTGCGGGTTCATGGTCCGTACGACCCGGGCCAGGGGTTGCGCTGCAACCCGGCCTTGCTGCTCATCGATCCCTACGCCCGTGCGCTGGATGGGCCGGTGCGCGGGGCTTCCGACCAGTTCGGCTATGTGCTTGGGCACCCGGACGAAGACCTGGTTCCAGCATCGGCCGACAACGGGGCCACGGCACCCAAGGGCGTCGTGGTGCGTTCACGGTTCGACTGGGGCGACGACCGTCCACCCCGTGTGCCGGCGCGCGAGACCGTGTTCTATGAAGTGCATGTGAAAGGCTTCACCCAGTCGCTTGCCGCGGTGCCCGAAGCGCAGCGCGGCACCTATGCCGGCCTGGCCAGCCCGCCTGCCATTGCACACCTCAAGCGCCTGGGCGTGACCAGCGTGGAGCTTCTCCCGGTGCAGGCGTTCATTGACGACCAGCGGCTGGTGGAGCTGGGGCTTGCCAACTACTGGGGCTACAACACCCTTGCTTTTTTTGCGCCCGAGCCCCGCTACGCCACGCAAGCCGCACAGGCGCACGATGGCGGTGTGGACGAGTTCAAGGCCATGGTCAACGCGTTGCACGCCGAGGGGCTGGAGGTGATCCTTGACGTGGTCTACAACCACACCGCCGAGGGCAACCACCTGGGTCCCACACTCAGCCTCAAGGGGCTGGACCACGGCGCCTACTACCGCTTGTCGGAAGACGCACGCTTTTGCGTGGACTTTACCGGCACGGGGAACACCGTGGACACCAGCAGCCCGCCGGCCCTGCGCCTGGTGCTCGACAGCCTGCGCTACTGGGTGCAAGAGATGCACGTGGATGGCTTTCGGTTTGACCTCGCAGCCGCGCTGGGGCGCGATGCCGCCGGCGAATACACCTGGCGTTCACCGTTTTTTGCGGCCATTGCGCAAGACCCGGTGCTGGCGCACGTCAAGTTGATTGCCGAGCCGTGGGATCTGGGGCCCAACGGATACCAGCCAGGCGGGTTTCCGACCGGCTGGCTGGAATGGAACGGACGTTACCGCGACGCGGTGCGCGACTACTGGACCAACGCCGACAGCAGCTTGCCCGCCTTTGCGGCCAGCCTGTGCGGCTCGGCCGACATGCTGGAGCCGCGCCGGCGCCGCCCCACCGCCAGCGTGAACCTGGTGACGGTGCACGATGGCTTCACGCTGGCGGATTTGGTGAGCTACAACGAAAAGCACAACGAAGCCAACGGCGAGGACAGCCGCGACGGCGAAAGCCACAACCGCAGCTGGAACTGCGGCGCTGAAGGCGATACGGACGACCCGGAGATTCTGGCGCGGCGCCAGCGCCAGGTGCGCAACTTCCTGGCCACCCTTTTTCTCTCGCATGGCACACCGCTGCTGCTGGGCGGCGACGAGTTGGGGCGCACGCAGCAGGGCAACAACAACGGCTATTGCCAGGACAACGCCCTGTCGTGGTTCGATTGGGAACGTGCGGCACACCATGAAGAACTCCAGTCTTTCACCCGGGACTTGCTGGCCCTGCGCCGGGACCTGCCGGTCGTGCGCCTGGCCGACTGGCCCCACCATGCCGCCGGCGCCCCCGCCAGGGTCACCGTGCAGTGGCACAGCGTGTGGGGGCTGGAGATGACTGCAGAGGAGTGGGATGACCCGGCGGTGCGCTGCGTGGCTGCGCTGATGGAAAGCACCCGGGCGGGCGAGGACTCGCTGCTGATGCTGTTCAACTCTTCCACCGAGGAAACGGTCTTTACGCTGCCTGCCGACGACACCCCGCGCTCCTGGACCCTGCGGCTGGACACCCGCCATGCCCAGGTCGTGGGCGCCGCCACCGACGCCCACACCACACCGCATGAAGCGGTGAACGCGGGGGAGCACTACACACTGCTTCCGCACTCCATGGTTGCGTTCACTGCGCCTTCACGCGCCGCCGACGCTGCGCATGGAACGCCCCCCGGCAAACCATCACCAGCCACCACCGCATGAACGCCAACGAAAACCTCCACGCCCTCGCAGACGCCCACACCATGCCTTTTGGTGCACGCTGGCGCGAAGGCGGCGGGGTTGATTTCAGCCTGTGGGCCCCTGCGGCCGAGTCCGTCGCGCTGATGCGCCAGGACGGCAACGGCACTGCACTGCACCCCACACCTGCACACCCCGCGCAGGGTGGCTGGTGGCACGTGCACGCGTCCGATGCCACACCCTCCACGCGCTACCAGTGGCAGATCAACGGCGACCTCAAGGTGCCCGACCCCGCAGCGCGCCAGGCACCGGACGGGCCACACGGGCTGTGCGTGGTCACCGATCCAGGCGCCTACGCCTGGCACAAGCCTGGCTGGCGCGGCCGCCCCTGGCACGAGCTGGTGTTCTACGAGCTGCATGTGGGCACCTTTACGGCCGAAGGCACCTACGCAGCGGCAGAGGCAGAACTTCCCCGGCTCGCCGCACTGGGATTTACCGCCATCGAACTCATGCCACTGGCCACCTTTGCCGGCGACTGGGGTTGGGGGTATGACGGTGTGCTGCCGTTTGCACCGCACCCCGCGTACGGGACGCCCGATGAGCTCAAACACCTGGTGGACGCGGCGCACGCGCTGGGCCTGTGTGTGTTTCTCGACGTGGTCTACAACCATTTCGGGCCCGATGGCAACTATCTGCATGCGTACGCGCCTGCGTTTTTCTCACCGGTCAATGAAAGCCCCTGGGGCGCGGCCATCAACTTCGACAACGACGGCAGCGAGATGGTGCGTGCATTCTTCGTGCACAACGCGCTGTATTGGATCGAGGAATTCCACATGGACGGGCTGCGGCTCGACGCCGTGCACGCCATCGTCGACGAGAGCCAGCAGCACATACTTAAGGATCTCAGCACACAGGTCCGAGCCCTGGCGGACGCTACCGGGCGACACGTTCACCTGGTGCTAGAAAACGAAAAGAACCAGCCTCAGTGGCTGACCGCCCCCCAGGGCACGCCGGGCAGTTACGACGCGCAATGGAACGACGACTTCCACCACGCGCTGCATGTGGCGCTGACGGGGGAATCGCAGACCTACTACGCCAAG
>SDXZ01000250.1 GCA_004210805.1 Acidovorax sp. | reverse complement strand
ATCAGCGGCGTGCCGCCGCGGTACGGGATGTGCGTGGTGAAGGCGCCGGTCGCGGCCTTGAACATCTCGACGTTGAGCTGGCCCATGCTGCCCACGCCGCCGCTGCCGTAGTTGAGCTTGCCGGGGTTCTTCTTGGCGTACGCCACGAACTCGGCAAACGTCTTGAACGGCAGGCTGCTGTGCACCACGAGCGCGTTGGGCTGGCGGCCCAGGATGGCGATGTTCTCGAAATCCTTGACCGGGTCGTAGGCCACCTTGGGCTGGGTCAGCGGGTTGGCCAGGTGGCTGCTTTGCGACGACACGACCAGCGTGTAGCCATCAGGCTTGGCGCGCGCCACATACAACGCGCCCACCGACCCGCCCGCGCCGGCGCGGTTCTCCACCACGATGGGCACGCCCAGCACCTTGGACAGCGGCTCGGAATACTGGCGCGCCATGATGTCCACCGACCCGCCGGGCGGGAACGGCACCACGAGCGTGATCGGGCGCGAAGGAAACTTGTCGTCGGCCTTCACAGCCAGCGGTGCCAGGCCGGCCACGGCCGCCAGGCCCAGCGCCAGGCTGGCGGAAAGAACGCGACGGCGGGGGGATTGCGAAGCAAAGGGCATGGGTCTACTTTCAGGAAAATGGAATGAAGTGGGAGTCCGCGCAGCGGCAGGGCCAGTCCTGCGGGGGCGGCGTGGATCAGCTGAAGATCAAGTGCGTATCAGGTAAGGGCCTGGCGTGATCACGAGGCCGGATCACGGATGGTCCAGCACCGCCAGCGCCACCGCCTGCGCGCGCGGCACGAAGGTGGACAGCTCGCAGTACTCGCGCTCGGTGTGCGGGTGGCCACCCACGGGGCCGGTGCCACACAGCGTGGGCGCGCCCACCGATGCGGTCAGGCCGCTGTCGGCCGCGCCCCCGGTGAACTCACCCTGCACCTCGAAGCCCAACGACACAGCGCCGCGCTGGTACAGCGCCAGCAGCGCGTCGGGCGTGGGCTTCATGGGCAGCGTGCGGCGCGATTCGGTGATGCGGCCTTGGGTGCGCGGCACGGACTCCTCCTCGACGACGGCACGCACTGTCTGAAGCAAAACCTCCGGGTCGGTGTCGGAGGTGAAGCGCAGGTCCACCTCGGCCTTGGCGTGCGGCGCCACCATGTTGGGCACGATGCCGCCGTGCACCACGCCCACGTTGACGGTGGTGCCGGTGGCGGGGTCGGTCAGCGCATGCAGCGCCAGCGTCTTGCGGGCCAGCGCCTCGATGGCGCTTGCGCCGGCCGCGTGGTTAATGCCGGCGTGGGCGGCGACGCCCTCCACCTCGAACTCCACCACCATCGAGCCCTTGCGGCTCGTCACCAAGTTGCCGCTGACGCGGCCGGGCTCGGCATTGAGCACCGCCTTGACGCCGCGCGCCTGGGCCATGATGCGCTCGCGCGTGACGGGCGAGCCGATCTCCTCGTCGCACGAGAAGAACAGCTGCAGCGGCCCCTTGAGCCCACCGCAGCGCGCAAACGCCTCGGCCACGAACACGTTCATCACCAGGCCCGATTTCATGTCGGCCACGCCGGGGCCGTAGGCACGGCCATCCTCCACACGAAACGGGCGGCGCGCCACGGTGCCGGCGGGGAACACGGTGTCCATGTGGCCCATGAGCACGATGGGCGGGCCGTCGGCGGCGCCGGGAACGTGGGCATGCAACAGCACGCCATAGCCCGGCACGGGCTCGAACTGCACGGCCACGCCGGCGGCTTCCAGCCGCTCGCGCAGCACGGTGGCCACGGCCGTCACACCTGCCTCGTCGCGGCTGCCGCTGTCGATGTCCACGACCTTCTGCAACAGGTCTTGCATCGCTTGGGACTGGCTGGCGAGCCAGTCCAGAATGCGCTGGCGCACCGCCAAGCCTTGGCTTTCAAGGGTATCCTGCATCTGACTCCTCGGGGTTGGCCCCGGAATCGGGGCGCGAATCTGGGTCGAAGTGTTGCACGCGTTGCGTGTGTTTGCAATACGTATTTCACAAAATAGAAGCCAATGAAATCATCATTGCAATCATCCCCTGGCCTGCTGACCGAGCGCCTGGCGCGCCAGAGCGCGGAGCTGACTGCCAGCGAACGGGCGTTGGCCGAGGAACTGGGGCGCGACTACCCGCACGCACTGCTCGAATCCGCCACCGCCCTGGCCGCACGCAACGGCACCAGCGCGTCGACCGTGGTGCGGCTGTTTGCCAAGCTGGGCTACGCCAGCTACGCCGAGGCCCAGCGCGAGGCGCGCGGCGAGGTAACCGCCCTGCTGCAGACGGCCGGCCAGCGCGCCCCGGTGACCATCGGCGCCGAGCGCAGCCTGCAGCAGTGCGTGGACGACGCGCTGCTGCACGACCAGCACAACATCACCGCCACGCGCGACAGCCTGGACATGGCGGCTTTCGAAGCCATGGCCCGGCGCATCGCCCAGACCGAGGGGCGGATCTTCGTGCTGGCGCAGATCAACAGCGCCCCCGTGGCCGCGTGGCTGGCACTGCACCTGAACATGTGCCGCCCTGGCGTGCACGAACTGGGTGCCGGTGCGGTGGCAGCCACCGACCAGCTGCTGTGGGTGCAGCCCGAGGACACGCTGCTCGTCTTCAGCATCCGCCGCTACGCCAGCGGGCCGGTGAAAGTGGCGCAGCGCTTTCGCGACGCGGGCGCGCAGGTCCTGGCCATCACCGACAGCCCGGCCGCCCCGCTGGCGGCGCTGGCCCAGCACCTTGTGCAGGTGCGCACGTCCAACGCATCGCCCTTCGATTCGTACACCGCGGCCTTCTTCGTCTGCAATGCCCTGGTCTCGGCCGTCGCGCAGCTTCGGCATGCGCAGGTGTCCGAGGCGCTCAAGCGCAGGGACACGCTGTGGAAGGATGTAGAGGACCAGCAGCTCATCGTGGCTGCTCCGCCAGTGCGCAGGCCGTCACGCAAGTAGCGGGACAGCACGCGTCGGCTGCCGTTCGGCTGGTGGTTTGGTGCGCCCAAAACAAAGGCGCCCGAAGGCGCCTTTGTGGTCGACCACTGCGTCGCGCCTGCGAGGGCCGCCGACGCGCACGCACCGATCAGTGCGCAAGGATCTTGTTGAGGAAGTCCTTCGTCCGAGGCTGGCGGGCTTCGGGGTGGTTGAAGAAATCGTCCTTGGAGCAGTCTTCCAGGATCTTGCCGCCCACGTCCATGAAGATCACGCGGTTGCTGACCTTGCGGGCGAAGCCCATTTCGTGGGTCACGCACATCATGGTCATGCCTTCGTTGGCCAAGCCCACCATCACATCCAGCACTTCGCCGACCATTTCGGGGTCGAGCGCTGAGGTGGGTTCGTCGAACAGCATCACGATGGGGTCCATCGACAGCGCGCGCGCAATGGCCACACGCTGCTGCTGGCCGCCCGAGAGCTGGCCCGGAAACTTGTCCTTGTGCGCCATCAGGCCCACACGCTCCAGCATCTTGAGACCACGCTTCTTGGCGTCGTCCGCACTGCGGCCCAGCACCTTGATCTGCGCGATCGTCAGGTTCTCCGTCACTGACAGGTGCGGGAACAGCTCGAAATGCTGGAACACCATGCCCACGCGGCTGCGCAGCTTGGGCAGGTCGGTCTTGGGGTCGTGCAGGCGGATGCCGTCTACCGTGATCTCGCCCTTCTGGAAGGGCTCCAGCGCGTTGATGGTCTTGATCAGCGTGGATTTGCCGGAGCCTGAGGGGCCGCACACCACCACCACTTCACCCTTTTGGATGGTGGCCGAGCACTCGTTGAGCACCTGCACCGGGCCATACCACTTGGATACGTTCTTGAGTTCGATCATTTCTTTTTCCTCAATCCAATCTCTTTTGCTTTGGCTTGTTGTGCCCGGATCAACGAATGATCGCGATCTTCTGGTGCAGGCGTTTGACCATCCAGGACAGCGCATAGCACATCACGAAGTACAGGACAGCCGCGGCGAGGTAGGCCTCGATGGGACGGCCGAAGTTCTTGCCCGCCACTTCAAAGCCCTTGAGCATGTCGTAGGCGCCGATGGCGTAGACCAGCGAGGTGTCCTGGAACAGGATGATGGTCTGCGTGAGCAGGACCGGCAGCATGTTGCGGAACGCCTGGGGCAGAACCACCAGCTTCATGTTCTGGCCATAGGTCATGCCCAGCGCCTGGCCGGCATGCACCTGGCCGCGGGCGATGGACTGGATGCCGGCGCGCATGATTTCGCTGAAGTACGCCGCCTCGAACGCGATGAAGGTGATCACCGCAGAGACTTCGGCGCCAATGGGCCGGCCAATGATGGCGGGCACGAGCAGGAAGAACCACAGAATCACCATCACCAGCGGAATGGAGCGCATGCCGTTGACGTAGATGGTGGCCGGAACGTCCAGCCACTTCTTGCCCGACAAGCGCATGAGCGCAAGCACGGTGCCGAAGATCACGCCGCCGATCGTGGCCACCAACGTGAGCAGCAGGCTGAAGTACAGCCCTTTGAGCACGAAGTTGGAGATCAGGTCCCAGTTGTAGAAGGAGAAGTCGAGATTCATATCAGTGACCCCCGCCCGCGCTGGCCACGACGACACCCGGGATGCGCACGCGCTTCTCGATGAACGCCATGATCCGGTTGATGGCAAAGGCCGAGATGATGTAAAGCGCCGTCACAGCCATGTACACCTCGATGCCGCGGGACGTTTCTTCCTGGGCCTGCATGGCGAACATCGTGAGTTCGGCCACCGACACGGCAAACGCCACCGACGAGTTCTTGAAGATGTTCATCGTCTCGCTGGTAAGCGGCGGGATGATGATGCGAAACGCCATGGGCAGCAGCACGTAGCGGTAGGTCTGAAAGGTGGTGAACCCTACGGCCAGGCCCGCGTAGCGCTGGCCGCGCGGCAGCGTCTGGATGCCCGAGCGCACCTGCTCGGCGATCCGTGCAGAGGTGAAGAACCCGAGGGCCAGGACCACCAGCGCAAACCCGGGGACGCCCTTGAGCACCGGAAACAGGCTGGGGAGCACGTGGTACCAGAGGAAGATCTGGACCAAAAGCGGAATATTGCGGAATAGCTCGACCCAAGCATTGCCCAGCCGAACGATCATCGGCCGGTCCTGCAAGGTGCGCAGCGTGCCAATGAGAGAGCCCAACACAAGTGCCAGCACGAGTGCCAGCAGCGAAACAGATACCGTCCAGCCCCAGGCCGACAGCATCCAGTCCAGGTACGTGATGTCGCCGCCCTTGCCAAAGCAGCTTTGCACGACTTCCCTGTCCATGGTGTCCTGGCAGAACACCTGCCAATCCCA